>JAPMTX010000153.1 GCA_026552855.1 Candidatus Methanoperedens sp.
CTATTGCAAATATTGCAACGAATACCCAAGCAGTTCTCTTGCTCATAGTCACTCACCTACGGCGGCAGATAATAGGCTGCTGCCGCCACCATAGCACCTATAACCGCCGAGTATATAATAATTAGCCAGGCTCTTCTGCGGTCAGCAGCGCGGAATTCCACCTGGTCGATAGTTTCGGTCTCCCCGGCATAAGGGCTGAAATTGAACACGCCCCGCATGCCGAAATAGGCGCAAAAATGCATTCGTGCCTGAAGGAAGCCTATTGCCGCTATCGCTGCCGGGATGAAGATAATAAGCCGCCAGAGCCGCGGTGCGTTCAGATAAACTATCAAGCTATATAATATTACTGCGGTTATTACCCCGAGCCACCCCGCCTGTTCTCTTCTTTTGGTCTCGCTTTTTCCGATATTGCATACTCCTGGAATGTAATGCTCGTCTCTATCTCCCATCTACAGTAGCCTCACCGCACCCATGATATTGAAGGCTCGCGCTTCTCGGGCGGCGGCGGAGCGTCCCTGGGATATCCCAGGACTATGGGTACCACTACCTTGTAATTTACGGGTATTTTCAGTTCTGCCATAAGCTCTTCGCTCTGCTGGATAACGCCGGCGTTCCCGACCCAGCAGCTCCCCACGCCAAGGGAATGGGCTGCATGGATGATGTTCCCGCCGCAGAGGGTGCAATCGTAATCCGAAAGAGGATTGTTCTTTTTGCCGAGCACAAGCAACAGGGCTGGCGCGTTGTAGAATATGTTATAATTCCTGTCCTCCAGTCTCTCCATATAGCTTACTGCAAGTGGGTCGGTCCTTCCCACAAGATTTTTCAACAGGACAGGTTTGGCGAAATCCGAGAGCCTCTCCAGCATCTCTTTGTTCTCGATCACCACAAAGCGCCAAGGCTGAAGGTTAAACCCGGATGGTGCGTACCTGCCGGCATCTATGATCTTCCTGATTACCTCTTCAGGGACTGGTTTATTAAGATAATCCCTGATACTGCGCCTCGTTTTTATGTTCATTATGACCGAATTCTCCTCATTAGCCATATTTATCCTCCCCATCGGCATCATTTATTGTATCAAATCGAACAATACAACACATATATTTGATAACTCATACATTTAATGGTTTTGTGTAAATCTTGTACGAAGAGGTAGATAATGCCATCCAGAGACGAATTCGATTTCGAAAGAGCCAGAGACGGCGCAACTAAACTTGTCCTGCTCGGCGCAGCGCATAAGGCAGGGCTCTTTGAGGCGCTTGCTGAGGAGAAGGATATATTATCACTCAAGCGCGCACTGGACGCGGACGAGCGCGCCCTGTACATTATACTTGAGGCGCTCTGCTCGCTTGGGTTCGTGGATAAGAGGGAAAACAGGTATATTATAGCTGCTAAGGCTCGCTCCCTCTTTCTTGAAGGCGGTAAGGATTATGTCGGAGGATCCCTTCCCCACTTCCTGAACATCCTGGAAGCTTGGCTTGCCCTCCCTGAGATAATAAAGGGCGCAAAGCCTGAAAGAAGAACGCCGCATGACGTATCGGCTTTCATGCATGCCATGGCATCCAGGCAGGATGAATTTGTAGAGGAGGTAATAAACCAGTGCCTTGCACGAAAGAAGGATGCTAAGCAGGTGCTTGACCTCGGCGGAGGACCAGGTAAATATGCAAGGGCATTCGTAAGCAAAGGTCTTGGCGCAGTTCTCTACGACCTGCCGGAAACAATAGACTATGTCAGTACTGAATTCGGATTAAAGGATATAAAGAACCTTATCTTGAAAAAAGGCGATTTTACTGAAAATGAATTCACAGAGGAATTCGAAAGAGCATCATTCGATATAGTTTTCATGGGCAACATATGCCACATCTATTCTGAGGATGAGAACCGGAAGCTTATAAAGAATGTCGCAAAGCTCCTGAAAAAAGGAGGGTTGATCGCCATTGAGGATTTCGTGCGAGGAAGAAGCCCCGGCGCCGAGATGTTCGCAGTGAACATGCTTGCCAACACGGACGGTGGAAATACATGGACCGAGGTACAATACAGGGAATGGCTAAAAGAGGCGGGTTTTAGCAGCATCGAGGTAATTGACATCGACGGGAAAGAAAAACAACTTATAACGGCTTTGCACAGGGGAAAATGAGAATCGCTGTCAAGCTGGCTTATCTTGGCACCGGGTACTACGGCTACCAGATCCAGCCGGGTATGCCCACGGTTGAGGGGAAGCTCCTGAAAGCATTAAAAGATCTCGGCGCTGTCAAAACCCCATCAAAAGCACGGTATTCCGCAGCAGGAAGAACGGACAGGGGGGTGCACGCGCTCTGCCAGGTCATCGCCTTCGATACTGAGAACCCGGATGCATCCATGCCCCGGGCGCTCAACAGCCAGCTTGAGAGGATATGGGCATATGCATGGGCGCAGGTGGGGAAGGATTTCAACGCAAGAAGATCAGCGCTTGAGAGGGAGTACAGGTACATGCTCTGGGGCAGGGGGCTTGATGTTTCCAGGATAAAAGAGGCTCTGCCCGTCCTCCCGGGCACGCACGATTTTAAGAACTTTGTGAACGTGGAAAAAGGCAAATCAACTCTGTGCGATGTAAAAAGAGTATCAGTCCAGCAGGAAGGCGACTGGATCTTTTTTGATATCGCAGCGAACAGGTTCCTGTGGCATATGGTCAGGAAGATAGCGGCGGCTCTTAAACTCATAGGAAAGGGCGAGAGGGATAAAGAATGGCTTGTCAAAATGCTGGATGGGACTTTAAGCGAGAGCCTCCAGCCCCTGGATGCGCACGGCTTGATACTGAAAGATGTAAAGTATCCGGATGTAAGCTGGAACATAGATACATATGCCAGGAACAGGGCGCTTGAGGAGATACACGAGCTTTTCATGAGCCACGAGATAGCAGCAAAGATGCTGGAGGAGATCGAAAGAGGGATGCAGTAGCTTTAGCAACAGGCAGGAACCCTGCAAATCTTAATGATACGGATATGAGTTCAAGGAATATTTTTATCTGCCTTATCACTATTATAAGGTTAAAACATGGAACAACAAAAAAATGAAAAACTTTTCACAAAAAATTTTGTACTGACAAGCCTTTCTACTTTTACTATATTCACGAGCTTCTATTTCCTGCTCGTTACGCTTCCTATTTACGTTCTGCAACTGGGCGGCTCTGAATCCGAGGTCGGTCTTATTATTGGTGTTTTCACGATCTCAGCCGTTCTCCTGCGTCCTCTAATGGGTCGGGAAGTTGACAGGCGCGGGAGGAAGAACATACTCGTAGCCGGAACACTGGTGTTCCTCATGTCCATGCTGCTTTACAATTATACGACCAGCGTTTTCTCTCTGCTTCTGCTAAGAGTGTTCCACGGCATAGGCTGGGGCGCTGCAACTACAGCCGCAAGCACCCTGATAGCGGATATCGCGCCTCCGGGCAGGAGAGGTGAAGCCATGGGAGTATTCGGTATATCCTCCAATGTCGCCATGGCGATAGGTCCGACGCTGAGTTTCCTGCTGCTGTACGCTTCCGGCATCCCTGATTTCCCCAGGCTCTTCACGATAGGTGCAGCTATAGCGCTTGTATCCCTTTTGCTGGTATTACCCATATCCGAAGCAGTGGTCGCCCGCCCGAAGACATCCCTGTTCAGCAGGGAGGCGCTTTTGCCCTCGGTTTTGATGTTCACGGTCTCACTAACATACGGTTCGATCGTATCTTTTCTATCCCTCTTTGTCCAGAAAGAAGGCGCAGGCAACCCGGGCATATTTTTCTCGGTGCTCGCAGTAACATTGATCCTGGTCAGAGCCCTGGCAGGTAAGCTTTCGGATATCAGAGGAAGGAAGTCTGTTATCATACCCGGCATGCTTATAATAACTCTCGGTCTCTGGGTGCTCGCGATGGCAGGCTCGCTCCGGATATTCCTTGCCGCAGCCCTGCTGTACGGGCTGGGTTTCGGGCTGGTACATCCAGCGATGATGGCTTTCCTGGTGGACAGGGTGGGAGAGAAGGGGCGCGGAGCAGCCATGGGCACATTTACAGCAGCTTTTGATCTGGGCATTGGCACAGGCTCCATCATCCTGGGGGTGGTGCTGCAATTTTTCGGTTTCAGTATCATGTATCTGCTGGCAGGGTTGATAGTGCTCATCGGTGCGGTGTGGTTTATATTTGCGGATGATAAAAAAGGGATATAATGGACCTTTTCTCTCATGCCCTTCTGCCTTATTTTCTGGGCAGTCTCTTCAAAAGAAATAAAAAAGAGGTTACCGCCTTTGTTCTTGGGGGTATAGCCCCTGATTTTGATGTACTTATCATGTGGATCCAGGCTGTTTATCCCACATTCTTCCTCATCACACATCGCGGCATAACGCATTCCCTGTTTTTCGGTTTTTTTACAGCCCTCGCAGTTCTTTATCTTGCGACGAACGATAAAGTTAAAGCCCACGTCCGCAGGTTCGTTGATTTTGAACCTGTGATATCGCGCCGCGCAGTGGTGTTTGCTTACGCAGGGGTGATAATCCACCTTTTCCTGGATTACACGACAACGAGAGGCGTACCGCTCCTTTATCCTTTCAGTACGGAAAGATACTCTGCCGAGGTATTCTTTTATACGGATATCTACCTCACGATATTAAGCCTGGCGATCATAATAATCCTGTACAAAGTACCCCTGCAGGGAGATAACGCTGTGAAATTTTTAGCGATATTCCTTGCAATATTTGCAGTGCTCGGAGCTGTCAGGATGGTTGAGAAGAGCAATGCAGAGGCATTTTTCCAGGAGGCTGGCGTAAAAAAAGCCTATCCGACTGCAAACCTTTTTGACTGGTACGTGATCGGGGAAGACGGGGAAAGAATAAGCATCTACGGATACGACGGGTTCTCAGGGACATCAACGCTTAACAAAACAGTTCCGAGGATGAATATAATATCGCAGGGGAAAGACCTGTATACCGCGCTTGGTGCTGCTGATGGGCTTCCGCAGGTAAAGATGTTCAAATGGAGAGCTTATGCCATAGCCCTCAATGCCTCCTACAGCAGCGGAGCATGGTCTCTTGAATACTATGACCCGCTCCAGAAAGAAACAATCAGGGGAGTACCTTCATTACTCAGGAGGGCTGCACCGGATTGGGGTTCGATAAAAGTTAAAGTAGAGGGCGGAAGAGCGATCATAGAATAGGCTGAAAAAAGAAGATATTTTGTTTTCATTCTTTATGCCATCAGTACTCATAGGGTTCATCACGCTTCAGTGATTCTTTATCATCATCGGCACGTTTCGATCTCTTCAGCTATTTTTTCAGCCTCACCTGCAGGATTGCCTGAATTATAAACGCTCCGCCCCACGATAACATAATCAGCTCCTGCTCTTATCGCCTCAGACGCACTTCCGCCCTGCGCTCCCACACCCGGAGAGATTATAGTCAGCCCGCCCACCACGCTGCGTATCTCTTTCACCCTCCGGGGGCGCGTGGCAGGTGCGACAACGCCTGCTGCGTCTGATTCAACAGCCAGTCGCGCAAGCTCAAGAGCTTCTGGCTGCATGAAATCGACCGCACCCGGATGGCTCATCTCCGTTACCACATATATATCACCGCTGTATTCCTTCCCCGTCTTTACGCATTCTTCGAGGCTGTCGCGCCCGGTAAAGCCGTGAACGATGACCGCGCCTGCACCTGCCTTAAACGCCCGGGCGCATATCAGCCCGGCGGTATTCGGGATGTCGGCGACTTTGAAATCCGCGATCACGGGCGCAAGTTCCGATATGGTTTTAATTACCCCTATACCTGCCCCCAGCACCAGAGGATAGCCTATTTTGATGGCATCCACATGTTCTGCCACGACTTTTGATATTGATATTGCCCTGTCTTTACCAGTTACATCGAGAGCCAGGATAAGTCTCGTCTTTTTCCGCATAGTTATCTCCTGCCCTTTGCCGCAGCCATAATTAATGGCAGCGTGATGGTAGCATCCGAGTAAACAGTAACGGCGCGCGCATTCTCCCCGACCTTGCCCCAGGAGCGCGCCTCGTCCAGCGTAGCGCCGGATAATCCTCCTGTCTCAGGTCTGTCCATGGTAAGCTGGATTGCGTAATCAAAGGATTTCGGAGTAACGAGCATGGACTGGAGGATGAAGTTCTTGGGCACTCCGCCTCCCACTATAAGGACGCCTGTCCGTTTTGCCTCGTAGCACCTGTCTATCAACCCCTTCATATCAGCAAAGACATCCACGTTGAGCGGTTTCGTCTGCCTGTACAGCCATGCCTGCAAGCCGATTATCGAGTCCTGTATCGCGGGGCAGTATACGGGTACGCCCATGTCGTGCGCGCTCTTCAGTATGGAGTTATTATCATCCAGCCCTGAACCTATATGCGAGAGGAATTCAGTTATCGAGAGCTTATCGGGGATGTCCCTGAGGATTGACTGGAGCTTCTCCTCAAGCTTTGCAAAGTGCTCCTCGGGCAGGAACACGTCGTAAATGCGGTTAATCGCCTGGTGCTTTAACTGGACATCGTCCGTGGCTTCCGTTCCCTTGTAATGGTGAAGCCCCATAGATTCGATGATATCGTGGACCAGGTTCGCCCCTGTAGTGACGAGAATATCGATTTCCCTGTTCCTTATCATGTCGCTCACTATTTGCCTCATTCCCGCAGGCACCATTGCGCCAGCCATGCCAAAGAATTTCGTGCACTCCCTGTCGTCCTGCATATCCCTGTATATATCCGCAGCTTCCCAGAGGCGCCCGGCTCCGAACGCGCAGCCTGAGAAAGAGTCCACAAGCTGGCTTACGGTCATGTCCCGGGTTAATTTCGCATGCCTGATAGCTCGTTGAAGTTCCATAGTCTCATTATCTAAAGCACTTCACACAGGATAAAATAATATCCTTTTCGCGTGCCAGTTGCTTTGCGCGTTCAATCCCTTTAGATAGGTTCTCAGCGTAATAAATATTTTTATTAATATTATTGTCAACCAGGATTTTCATCCTCCCCCCGACAAGAATCATGGCTGCAAGCTCATTAAGGTGCCTGTCAATAAATCTCTTAACCCCGCCCGGGTCAAGCCCTTCGCACACCTCTTTTGCTTCTTCTCCCAGCACCATTACGATTCCCCCTCCCTCAGACTTTGAGTACAGAAGCGCCTTCTCTGCGCTGCGGATATCCATGCCCGAATTGGAGTTGTCTATGAGAGTCCTCCCCTCAATGGATGTTTTTCTCATGCGCCCCTCCGCCCCCCTGAACGCCCGGATGGAGCTCTCGATGGTCTTCGCATCGATACCCATTGCCAGCGCGGCTGCGGCTGCACATGCGAACGCGGTCCTGTATGAACTTATGTCATACTCCGGGTTTTCCCGGATACGTATCCTGCCCTGCTTTTTTCCGAGATAATAGGCGATCACTCCTCCCTTGCTGCCGATATCCTCGTAATATACATTGCATGAGGCGTTTACAGCATCAGAGAACGAGATGATATTAACATCCCCCCTGCACCCACCGAAGAACCGCAGAGCATCGTTATTCACCACAAGCGTACTGCCAGGTCTTGCGTCCAGCACCATCATGCGCTTTGCTTCACTTGCCATTCGCGTGTTGTTCGCAATGGGATAGTCATTCTCGATAGTCGTTATAACCCCGATATCGGCACAGCCTGTTCCGCCCAGGGATATCTCGAATATGAATATATCCGGTTCAATTCCCGCCATTTTGACCGCATCCAGGGCTGCAAGCACACTGGCAGGGGTTATGCTCAGCCCTTTCCTGATTATCGTTCTGGTACTCCAGTCCTCCACTCCCCTGCTCGTATGAGAAACGACCTTTTTTTCCCTGGACAGGATCTCTGCTAAAAGGGCAGAGGTGCTTGTCTTCGCTTTAGTTCCTGTTATTTCGATAATGGTCTTATTTTCCAGGTCGTAACCTGACAGGATCTCTCCCACCGCCTCATGGTGCGATAGAACGGGTATGTTATTGCCTGCAGCCTCTACCAGCATGGGATAATTAGAATCCAGGTGAACAGGGGCAATAATTATATCGAAATCAGAGGCTTTCAGCGCATCCCTGGAGGTCTTGATACCCTCTTCTTCCAGGCTATTTAACATCTCAGGGCGCAGGGTCTTATATACGTCCACACCCGCCACTGAGCCTGCCATGTTTTTCAATTTCCGGGCTATTAAAGCTCCGCCGTGGGTTAGATCAAGTACTGCTACCCTGGATGAGCTGTTTATAGGGCTTTTTATTGCTTTCTGGTGGTACATTTGCTGATTTTATTTAAATAAATGAGCCACAGAGACGCAGAGGCACAGAGAGCTTTTGAAATATTTCTCTGTGTCTCTGTGTCTCCGTGGCGGTTGTTTTTATATAGGTCATGAAATTTAGGACGCTACCCTTTTTAATCAATCCGATGAAAGCGCTTCTTTTGCCCTCTTGAATGCCAGTTCAGCGACCAGTTCATCCGCTCCGAGCGGCTCTGAATATATAAGCTTCACATCCCTGCCGTCAAGCTTTATAGTAGTTTTCCTGGAATCCCTGCTGATGCCGAGTATCTGCGGTATATCCTCCATCGTATGCACGCCGTGCGCCAGGAAAATGGGCACAGCGATTATCGTGGAGACGCCTGTGCCCCTGAAAGCCTCAAGACCTTCTTTCATCGTCGGCTTGTTCATGTTCATGAACCCGGTCCTGACCACTATATCCCTGTATTTCTTTGCAATCAGCTCTGCAACCCCTGTGACCACTTCTTTGTTGTGCGGGTGTTTGCTTCCGTGCCCGAGTGCCAGTATTCCTATTTTCTCGCTCATAAAAATCCTCGTTTAATCGTGATAATCGGTGGGGTTTTTATAGCGAAGGCGTCTTATAACCTTTTTGGATGCATAATAAAAATATATTATGTCTTTTATTATATCTCCTTAACTCCCCGGAATGCGCTCTTTACGACCAGAATGCCTGTCTCGACATGGAATTCTATCGTCCTTCCGTAGTTCCCCCCCGTGTCGCTGGCTAAGATCGGGATGTTCAGTTCATCAAGTTTACGGACCACAGCCTTCACGTTCTTCTCCCCGATGTTCATGTTCTCCCCGAAGCTGAACATGCTCGCTCCGCCCGCTATCTTGGATTCTATCCTGCCCTTCAGGCATCCCTTCTCAAGCATCTTCTGGAGAGCCAGATCTATCGCCGAGTCGGCAAACTTCATCGGGTTATCCTTGTTCCTCGCTTCCGTTATAGTGGGGAGAACGACATGAGCCAGGGCGCCCACCCTTCTCACAGGGTCGCGCAATGAGATGCCAACGCAGGAGCCCAGACCTATGGTTATAAGCACAGCAGGGTTATGAACGACAACAAGGTCTGCTATTCCTACGATTATCTGTTCCATTTTTCTACAACCTTATTTGCCAATCAACCTGTTTACTGCGGTCAGTATCTTGGAAAGCGAGACGGAATCTGTGAAGATGATCATCCTCCCGTCTATTTTTTCCGAGCCCACGGTGAATTCTGTCCTGAGGAACAAAACATCATCGACATCCAGGCTCATCATGCCTACTAACTGGTTAATTATAGCATCAGACATATCATATACCTGGTTGGGAGGCGAAAGCCCTATGGCTATTCCCAGGAAATTTGAGAGCGCAGTGATATACGTGCCGCTCATTATGTTACCGAGTTCCTTCAGCACTGATTGCTCCATCTCATTGAATGTGGCTGTCTCTTCAGCCTGACCCAGTACAAGTTTCACCAGAGTTTTCGCACTGTTCCTTGACAGTAAAAATACAAGGAAGCCCTTGGAATCTCCCCTCAGTTCCTGTATGATGCCCACGACAGGATCTGCATTCTTCACCAGTATTGGTACTTTTATCAGCGGTATTAACTTCAGGTCAGGCAGGGAGATATCCACCTGTTTATTCACCATCTGGGAGAGGGAAGTGGTGGCGTTCCCGATACCAATATTGCCGACCTCTTTCAGCGCATCGTACTGAAAGTCAGTAAGTGTCTTTATATCCTTCATTATTTCACCTCTTTTTCTGATAGATTCGTTCTTTCACATCAACGGGATAGAACAGTTCATCTGCCGGACCGACAAGCGTCTCAGTCTTGCCCATAACAAAATATCCTCCATCGTTCAAAGCCTTGTAAAAATTCACGTAGAGCCTCTCCTGGAGCGCCTGTTCAAAGTAGATTGTGACATTTCTGCAGAATATAATATCAAAACCAAACATCCTGGGACCCGATATCATATCGTGGTACCTGAATTTTACCAGGTCACGGATCTCATCGACTACCTGGTAGGTATAATCCTCTTTTTTATCGAAAAACTTAGAAAGCCTGTCCTGACCGATTTTCTCAAGCTGTTTAAATTGATAAACTCCCTTCCCTGCTTTCTCAAGTGAATCCTCGTCTATATCCGTGCCGAGAATGGTGAGATCATATCTTTTAACCGATATGCCCAGGAACTCCCTGAGCATAATGGCTATTGAGTACGGCTCTTCCCCGTTTGAGCAGCCCGCGCTCCATACCCTTATAGTCCTGTTGTCACCCTTGGCTTTAATAAGCTCCGGGAGCGCCGATATTCTGAACGCTTCGTATGTCTCCGGGTTCCTGAACAGTTCCGTAACATTGACTGTCAATGTCTCTTTTAACTTCTGCGATTCAGTTTCATTCGTTAAAAGAACATTCGCATACTCTTTATAGGATTTTGAACGATTCGCGCGCAGCCTGACAGCAAGCCTTCGTTTAAGGTGTGCCTGCTTGTAGTCCTCGCAGTTAAAACCTATTTTCCTCTTTATAAGCGCCTTTAATTCCGTAAACTCGCTTTCATCCTCATACGCAGGGAAAGTATCCGGGTAATCCATCATAATAAAGTTCCTACATCCAGTATCAGTGCCACGTTCCCGTCCCCAAGTATGGTCGCACCCGCAAAACCCTTAACACCCTTGAGAAGGCGATTGTCCAGTTTCTTGATTATGACCTCCTGCTGCCCTATGACCTGATCAACCACCATTCCCACGTTGCTGCCCCCGCGCTCAACAACCACCACTATCATGTCATCCGAACCATTGTTATTGATGCCGAACAGCTTATGGAGCCTGATAATGGGCAGGACATCGCCCATCATCATTATAACCTCTTCGCCTTTTATCGTTTTTATCATCTCTTTCTTGATAGCAAGGTCCCTTACGACATTGGTGATAGGGACGGCATAAACGTCTTTTCCGACCTTCACCATCAGCGAATGGATGATCGCCACAGTAAGAGGCAGCTTGAGAGTGATATTGGTACCCTCCCCCACCCTGGATTCAAGCCTTACCGCGCCTCCGAGCGCTTCTATCTTCGTCCTGACGACATCCATTCCCACCCCGCGCCCGGACACATCTGTCACTTTCTCGGCAGTACTGAACCCTGGCAGGAATGATAAGTTAAGCACTTCAGTATCCGTAAGTTTGGAAACTTCCTCGGCTGTCATTACCCCTTTTGTTACTGCAGCTTCCCGGAACTTCCTGGGATCCATTCCCTTGCCGTCATCATCCGTCTCTATAACGACGTAATTTTTCTCTCTCCTTGCGGCTAACTTGATCTTACCTTTTTTGCTCTTACCGCGTTTCTCTCTTTCTTCAGGCAGTTCTACGCCGTGATCAACGCAATTCCTGAGTATGTGGACGAGGGGGTCTCCCACTTCATCCAGCACCGTGCGGTCAAGTTCAATGTCGCCGCCTTCCAGGATAAGCTCGATCTCCTTACCCTCTTTTTTAGCAAGGTCCCTTACCATCCTCGGGAACCTGTTGAATATCTGCTCTATCGGCACCATCCTGGTCGCCATGATCTCTTCCTGCAGGTCGTTCGTCAGGCGGTTCAGGCTTGCAAGTGTCTCTTCAAGGTAATCCAGTCTATGATCGCTTGCCAGCTGCATCAGGCGTATCTTGTTAATTACAAGCTCACCCACAAGGTTCATCAGCGAATCAAGGCGCTCAATGCCGACGCGCACGCTCTGTACATTTTTAACTGCGGCTCTGCCTGTATCGCTGCTGCATGCTTTCTCTTCGGCTTTCTTTTTGGCAGAGTTATCACTGCCTGAATCCGCAAGCTTTATTTCCACACCCGCGACATCAGATGTGGTTTTTACAACATCTTCAAGCTTCTTTGTATCCTCTTTTGTGGAGATTACTACTGAGAACGTCCTCTCAAATTTTTCATCCTCTATATCTTTAAGCGGCGGTTTTGTCTCGATAATATCCCCCAGCTCTGACAGGTTCCTGAGAATAACGGCAGAACGTGCGGATTTGAGTATACATGATTCATGGAGGTTAATGGTCACGTTAAAAGTACTGCATCCTTTTTCAGATATTCCCTGGGTGCCGCCCCCGGCTGCATTAACTGCACTCTCAGGAGCCGCCTCTTCATGCTGTATCGTCTCAGGATGTTCTTCTGTGATCTGCTGCTCTCCGGGAGGGGCTGCCCCTCCTTTAGATAACTGTGCTATCTTTCCTGCCAGCGATGAGATATCGAACTGTGAAGAATTCTCAGGCACCTCAACCATCTTCTCAAGCATATCCAGAGCCTCAAAAAGAGTATCGATCGCTGCCGTATCAAGCACCATCTCGTTCTTGCGCACTTTGTCCATCAGGTTCTCCATATCATGGGTAAGCTCTGCGATATTGGAATAACCCATGGTCGCTGACATGCCCTTCAGAGTATGGGCTGCCCTGAACATCACATTGATTGTTTCACTGTTTTTTGGATCTTTCTCAAGGTTCAGAAGCGCATCGTTCATTGATTGAAGATGTTCTGCCGCTTCTACCGCATACATCTCTTTATATTCGGACATGTCGTTCATAAATATCCCCTATGCCATTTGCACAATACCCTCGGCTATTTTATTTATAGGTAAAATATAATCAGCCAGTTTTCGCTCTATTACAGACTTGGGCATGCCGTAGACGACACAGGTGGATTCATCCTCTGCTATTACCCTGCCGCCTGCGGATTTCAGATTTTTGATGCCTTCAGATCCGTCAGAGCCCATACCCGTAAGTATAACACCGACAGCTTTATCCCCGTATATCGGCGCCACGGAGTTGAGAAGAACATCTACAGAGGGACGGACGCCCTGTACCCTCTCCCCTTTCGTCAGTGCAATAACCTCTTTCAATTCGCCGTTCTTTTTCTGCTGCTTTACGATCATGTGGAAATCACCAGGGGCTATAAAGACCGTGCCCGGTTCCACTATGTCCCCATCCTCAGCTTCCCTTACTTTTACCATTGACTGGCTGTTCAAACGCTCTGCCAGCGATTTGGTGAACCCCGGAGGCATATGCTGCACCACAAGAACCGCTGCATCGAACCTGGAAGGAAGCAGGGGTATGACCTGCTGCAGGGCTCTTGGTCCCCCGGTAGAAGAGCCTATCACTATGACCTTCTGGGACTTTGTTTTTCTTGGCGGCTCAGCTTTCTGTTTTTTATCCGTTTCCTCAATAGAGCTGTCGAGAAAATCAAACAGCAGTTTCTTACCCACAGTCTCTTTTTTATCCGCATCCTCGATGAAACCCAGCTTTTGTACCCCCACACTGGCTGCAGCTTTTACTTTTTTTATCAGTTCCTCCTTTATGTTGACCATATCGCGGCTTATCTCCCCGGAAGGTTTAACTATAAAATCCACGGCTCCGTACTGGAATGATGTAATAGTGACATCAGTGGAGTTCGCGGCTGAAAGCATAATAACTGGCGTAGGACATTCGCTCATTATGTAACCGAGCGCCTGCAGCCCGTCAAGCACAGGCATCTCAATATCCATGGTCACAACATCAGGTTTTAACCGCACCGTCTTTTCTATTGCGTCCAGCCCGTTCTTCGCCCTGCCGACCACCTCTATATCAGGGCTTGATGCAAGAATATCGCTGGTGACCTTACGCATAAATGCCGAGTCATCCACAACAAGTACTCTTATCCGGGACATCGCAAAGATCCTGTTACATGTTCTTTGAGACGACTTCCATTACTTTTGCGGCATCAAACGGCTTGACGATAAAATCCCTGGCGCCGATCTTAATGGCGTCATTAACGACCGTCTGCTGACCTATCGAGCTGCACATTACCACCTTTGCACCCTTATCGAACGAGATTATTTGCTTCAGGCACTCGATCCCGTCGATATTGGGCATCACGATATCAAGTAATACAAGATTTGGTTTATGTTCCTTATACTTGGCTACCCCGTCAGCACCATCGACCGCTTCTACTAACTCGTTTCCCGTAGGCGCAAGTATCTTTTTGAGCATCATGCGCATGAACGCCGCATCATCTACTATCAATATTTTACCTGACATTTTTCCTCCCTCTTCTATTTAGATATTATTATAAGACTACTTTTCATATACTGTTAATTCCTGCCACATATGTATAAACAGAGGTGTGATATTGGTGTGATGCGTATCCTCATATCGCTCCCTGGAGCAGCGGACCCATCGCGCGTGTCGTGATTTCTGCCGTTATCGCCGAGACCCATACAAGCCCCACAAAATGGGTATAGGTATTAAAATGGTGACCGCCGTCCACTACCCTGATAAGCATTGCGGAGATGAGCGAATGACCGACCATCATAAACATTATCATGGTAGACAGCATCCCTATATCAGTATGGGCAACGCTTGAGATCGATATGCCGATATCAACATCAGGGACGGTAATATTAGAGAAAAGGTTCCCCAGCATCGAAAGTATGGATATTGAGAGGAACATGGTGGCGCCGATACCTGCTGTTAACCCGTAGAGGACGCCTGTCAGGCTTGAAGCGCTGCTGTACCTCAATTTCCGCATTGAAAGGATATACATGAAATTCTGGTTGATAATATCACCTATGACCGCGGGTTTTCCTCCCACGTCGGTCCCTTCCACGAACATAGTCGCGAACCGCTCGATCAGGTTGCTTCCTGCGCCTGCAGCGAAATGCTCCCATGCTTTCCTTTTATTGACCCTGGATTTCAGCCGCTTGTACAGGTTCAATATGTTAGCTGAAAGAGGACCGAAATCATGGGAAATCAGCTCTTTTAATGATTCCATGATAAGACCGCTCCTTGAGCCAGCCGCACCCCCCAGTGAACGGATGAAGGCGCCGAAATTGTTATCGTACCTTTTGATCTTGTTCTCCTCCTGCCTTGCTATTAAGCCGGTGATCAACAGAGGAGTTAAAGAGACTGCGAACATGATCGTAGTGGGAAGCTCAGCATAAGCGATCAGGATGCCGGTGAGAAGTATGCATAACGATAAAGATACGGGCATCGACCACTTGATCCTGCTGTCAGCCATAGTCTCGATCTCAAGTGTATGCCATATCCTGTCCGTAGGCACCCGGGATTTTGCATACGTCAGCAGCCCGAATTCAGTGCCAAGGAAAATGAGTATAGCGCCTGCAAGGAGCAAGGTGGCGTCCGAACCCGTTATTATGGGTACGATGATCGCGAACGCCACTATCATAATGAGGGACATGCCCATCGAGATGAATATTTCTTTTATGCTCTCAATACCGTTCAGCGAATCCTTGTACATGGTCATGAAATCGTTCATCACTACTTCCTGCTCTGAGATGATGAACCTGTCAAAATCCTCTCCTGCCTGTACAGCATGCGCCATCCTGTCAAGGAAATCCGAGAAAAGCACTGAAGGCGTGCGCTTACCTATAAAGCGGCAGGCTGCAGGAAAATTGAGATGCCAGTAGCGGATAAGCGCGTATATTCTTCCTGTTTCCTTAGCCAGGTATCCGTAGGCTTCATTCTTTGACAGCAGCAGCAGGATATCTATCCTTGTCATCTGCGAAGTGGCAAGGACACCCATATGCGTGATGTAATAGTGGATATTATTGTCTATCTGTTTCTTTTTCCCCTCAAGGCTGGATAACGGGAACACAATGACCATAGCCAGCAGAGCAAAAGGAACAAGCATAATAGCCATCAACATAGGTCCCTCCATCAAGGACGGAGCAATGATGATCATGAGGAAAGGGAAGATAACCGCCAGTACGGTTACAGGGACGACGAAATTTTTAATATATTTATTTTTCGGTATGCCAAGGCAGTGGAATATGACCTTTTGATCCATTAAACCTCAAACGGTATACCATCAAGACCTTTAGCCTGGTAGTTCCAGATGATATCACGTACTTTATAGTAATCCAGGATGTTTTCTTCTACCATCCTGTTAAGAATCTTTGAGCGCAGCGATAGTTCATCGTAGACCATGCGCTTATCATCGTATCCCAGCCTGGTCGCAACTTTATCAAGGATAAAGCTGTTATTCTGCCCCCTGAAGCGGTGCTTATCAAGGGTGAAATCCCATTCAAAGACCGCACGCGTTATCACGCCTCCCGCTTCCTCCAGGTATCCCTCTATCTCCTCGACCGAAGTGCAGCGCCGGAGGAATTTACCTTTCCTGTATATCGCCTGGAGGATAAGGGCGGCGTTGAGGTTATCCGCGAACGTCACAGGGATGTTGATAGGTTCACCTGTCAGGCGCTGGATGAGTTTTTTAACCGACGAGGCATGGAACGTAGCCAGCACGGCATGTCCTGTCTGCATTGCCTGGAAAGCTACTGCGCCCTCTTCACCCCTGATCTCACCGACTATGATGTAATTAGGTCTTGACCGCAGAGCGACCTTGAGCAGGGTGAATGTATCCACCTGTGACTCTTTCGGACCCTCTTCACGGGTGATTAACTGCTGCCAGGCAGCCTGGGGAGGAGATACTTCTGCCGTATTCTCTACTGTATACATTTTAGACTTGCGGTTTATGAAAGGTAGTGCGGCATTGAGCATGGTAGTCTTACCGCTTGCTGTCTCGCCGCTGAAGAAGATGCTCATCTGGTTCTCAAGAAGAAGCCAGAGATACGAAGCCAGGTTCCCGTCAATGCTTCCCCACTTGATAAGCTGGGTGATGCTGGCAGGGATTTCCATGAATTTCCTCAGTGTAAAACTTGAGCCCTTTCTGCTGATATCAGTACTGTATATAGCGTTAAGCCGGGTGCCGTCGGGAAGCGTCCCGTCTATGATCGGGCGCGCGTCACTGACAGGTCTCCCGATCCTTTCTCCTATCGTATGGATCCAGTGACCCAGGTAATCCTGGCTGCCGAAGGTTAAATTGGTATGGAGCATTCCCAGGATCTTGTGGACAACAAACACCCCGCTTACCCCGATGCTGTGGATATCCTCAAGGTATGGGTCCCGTATAACCGGTTCGATGGGTCCCTGTCCTATGATGTTCCTCTCAAGGTAGTAAGATATCTTATCAAATTCCTCATGCGACAGGGGAATTTGCTTTTCTCCCAGCAGCGCATCCAGGAAATTCATTTTTAATATTTTCCCTTCGACATGCACGGAATCGTTTAAAAGTTTCATCATAAGTTTTCTGAGCTGTTCCTCATTCTCAGGCACGATTTCGTCTGCCGCCCTCTCAAGGATGGAATCCATTATCTGGCTGTATTTTTTCTGTTCCTGCTCTGTCATCATCGGCTCTATTGCGATATACTGGATCTCCCTGGTTGTTTTATCGCCTTTCAGATGTATGAATATCGGGTCGCCCACAGGGTAGATGATGGATGGCACAGGAATATCGACAATATCCTTTGATAATTTCGGGAAGAAGTCGGGCATGATCCCGGTCTCTTTCTTATAGTTATCAATATACTCTTTTAGATGCGGGTTCCTTGCGATCGCTTCTTCAAACTTGTCATCCAGGATTATCACCATCCTTACGAGATTCCGGATATGTCTATCATTACCCCGGATCTAGACTCAACCTTGAAACCGAACATGCTCCCGACCTGGAACTCGGGACGAGCATACTTATTTATTATTACTGTCCTTCGGATCTCGGTCCCGATCTGTCGGATCTTGAGCGTAAGAAACACCTCGGCAGCATCCTTGAATTCGGTAGTTATGCCGGAAGGAAGCTCTGTGCTGTCCATGGTCAGGACAATAGTTTTCTGTACTCCGGTTAATTTTTTGAAAAATGATATAAGCTCTAGGCTTTTCTCTGCCTCGGTACTGTAGCGTATGAGCGCGGAAAGCGTATCTATTATAATGATATCTTTCTCGAAAAGACCCGCAGCGCCCATAAGCCGCTGGATGAAATCGATCCTGGGCTTGGATTCCTTAAGCAGAGGATACGCAGGGATATAAAGGAGTTCTCCTTTTAACAGCTTGATACCTATGGGGTAATCGAGGGAATTCATCTGGCGGATAAAATTTTTTGTAGTTAACTGCGTTGAAACATATGTAACCGTGTTCTTGTTGTCCAGAAGACCAAATGCGAACCGCTGGCAGAGGGCGCTCTTCCCGCTCCCGTTAGGACCGTCGATCAAAACCAGGGCGCCCTTGGGGAAGCCTCCGCCGAGCATCTGGTTTATTTCATCCCTGTCAAGTGCAAACGAATATACTACCATATTTCACTTCTTGAATTCGAATTCGTCCTCGATCCCGTTATCCGCTATCACCCTTATCCTGTGGCTGCCGGAAGCCAGGGATGCGGTGGTATTTATCTTCAGGACGTCCCCCATACGCCATACATTATCTCCCTCGATCACGGTTCTTGTGATATTCCCGTCGGTTATAAGTACACCGTCGATGAGCACAGATACGTATGCGGCGGAAAGGTCTTCTTTTCCTGTGTTTTTTACATAGAAAGTATAAACCCCGCCTGAAGAATTATACGGGATTATATCAGGGTCGTTTATAACAGTGATGTCTGTCTTTAACTGTTCCGAGAGGGTCTTACTGCCCACAGTGGCGGACGTAGAGATGGACTGCAGGTTCATGAAAAAGGCTCCAGCCACGGATAGCGCTATTACCACGGATACTATGAAAAATATCATATGAGTCGCAGATGTATCCGCTCCCAAGCAAATCACCTACGTAGCTGCATAATCGGCGGCGCCGTTGGAGGTTATTATTTTTACTCTGCCGCCAGTTATCCCGTTAAGGGTCACGTTTATGTAACTCCTGGGCGTCCATACGCCCTGCTGGGAAACACCGAAAAATGACAGCAACGTTCCGTTATGTATCACGTTCAGTTTGCTGGCATTAAGGGTCACGGACCCGTTGTTGTAAACTGTGACATTCAGGTTGATACTATCACTTATCTGTGCATCCGTTATCACTATTTTCGTATTCAGTTTATCATATTGCATATCGTTAAGGTTCTTTTTAGCCTCAAGCACCCTGTTATACGAGAGGTTAGCAAAAGGGTAAAATATTGTTGCCATGTATATCATGGAGGCGGCAAATATAGCCACAGCAGCAGAGGTCGAGAATCCCATGCCATCCCCCGCTGTTATGGATATAGCAGCACGTATCTGTAGATGCCGAAAGAGTTGGGTGTGGTTATCTCAAGGTTTATCGACTGACCCAGCTCCTGGTTCAGGCTTATCCAGAAAGTCTTCCTCGGAGACAGCGCGAAACCCAGATTACTGCTGTCCACTGTGATCTCAATCAGATCTCCGCTGTTGAGCACTGGTGTGGTTGTATTGAACGATGCATCTTCGTCGCGCACCGCATTGGCTGAATAGTTGGTCGAATATTTGAGATCATTGCGGCTACTGTTATCCATAACGGTTACAATTACCTGCCTCAGATCTATGGAAGTCGTACCTACATCAGGTTTGATCCTGATCTTCAGGCTGTCGATACTTGCATTGAGGGCTGCTCCCCTGTCTCCAAGTACCTTATCTACTATCATGTTGGATGATATCTGCTGGGTTGCCTCTTTGCTTGTCTTCGTGGCTTTCTGCTGAAGCGCACCTGTTGTATAGATCAAAACAGCGGCGGCTACGGCGGCTACCAGTACCATCGATATGAATATTATAAGCGTGCCTACACCTACGTCACCGCTATCATTGTCTTTGAGGCATTTCCTGTTTGCTTTCATAGTCTGTTATCCTTCATAAAAAGAAAGAAAAATTCCCCTGTTTCAGGGGAATAGTTGTACCTGGGTACTTGTACCGAATGTTGCCGGAGCTACTACGTCCTTGATTACCATTGTTCCCGATTCCGGGATTATCTGGATCGTACCCTTCTTTCGCGGGTATAACTCCTGGTTCAATGCGTCCAGGTTCAGGGTAATGCGTCCGAGGTCTCCTGCCTGTGTGACATTATTGATGCTACCTGTCCCGACCCTGTCTTCTGTGTAACTGAACTGTGTTGAAGTTGCGCCGCCTATGGTCAGTATCGATGTAGTCGTCTCATTTATATATTTAACAACAACTTTCGACATGTCAATATTGTCTCCGCCAGCAGAAAGCTCGATGGTAACGTTCAGGCTCTGTACATAATTCTGACCTGAATCCGTTTCACCAACAACAGATACTATTTTCAGGTTAGAAGCCACTTCTGTTGTCGCTTCTTTACCAGTCTGCTGTGCTTTCTGCTGCAGCACACCTGACGTCTGGATCAACACTGCTGCCGCCACCGCTGCGACAAGTACCATCGCAATGAAGACGATCAGCGTGCCGATACCGACATCAGCCTGGTTATCTTTAACTATACTGATTTTGGTTTTCATAACGCCTCCATTAAATTTTTGTCTTCGAAACTCAGGTGGCGGTATACGCCATTGCCTGCTTCTAATCATAATTACAATGATACGTGGATATAAATGGAGTTGTGAAAAAAGTGTGAAACACCCTTAATGTCAAAGCGTAGCAGCAATAATCTTGCAGATATTCCAGAAAAAAAGGAGCAAAGCGCAGTCAATGCCTGCGCTTCCGGTGATCTCTTTATAAAAACAATTTCATCAGGGGAACAGCTGTACCTGGGTACTTGTACCGAATGTTGCCGGAGCTACTACGTCCTTGATTATCATTGTTCCCGATTCAGGGATTATCTGGATCGTACCCTTCTTTCGCGGGTATAACTGCTGGTTCAATGCGTCCAGGTTCAGGGTAATGCGACCGAGGTCTCCTGCCTGCGTGACATTATTGATGCCACCCGTCCCGACCCTGTCTTCTGTGTAATTGAACTGTGTTGAAGTTGCGCCGCCTACGACCAGTATCGATGTGGCTGTCTCATTTATATATTTAACAACAACTTTCGACATGTCGATATTGTCTCCGCCTGCAGAAAGCTCGATGGTAATGTTCAGGCTCTGTACATAATTCTGGCCTGAATCCGTTACGCCAACAACAGATACTATTTTCAGGTTAGAAGCCACTTCTGTTGTCGCCTCTTTGCCAGTCTGCTGTGCTTTCTGCTGCAGTACGCCTGACGTCTGGATCAACACTGCTGCCGCCACCGCTGCGACAAGTACCATCGCAATGAAGACGATCAGCGTGCCGATACCAACATCAGCCTGATTATCTTTAACTATACTGATTTTGGTTTTCATAACGCTTCCATTAAATTTTTGTCTTCGAAATTCAGGTGGCGGTATACGCCATTGCCTGCTTCTCATCATTATTATGATTATACGTGGATATAAATGGAGTTGTGAAAAAAGTGTGAAAGTCAGGGGAACAACTGTACCATGGTATTATCGCCAAAGGTCGCAGGCGCTAATATATCCTTAAGTACCATTACCCCGGTCTCAGGAACGATATTAAGAGTGCCCCTTCTCCTGGGATACAGTTGCTGGTTCATTTGGGACAGGTCCAGAGTGATAACTGCAAGGTCTGCCGATTGCAGTACATGGTTGGGTAAGCCTACCCCTACCCTCTCTTCAGAGTAGTTAAACAGCGCCGCAGTAGGTCCGGTATCTGCTGTATTCATGTTCAATGTTGTTGAGGTCGTTTCATTTATGTATTTGATAACTACTTTTGAGAAATCAATAGGGGACCCTCCAGCCGCAAGTTCCACGGTAATATTAACCAGTTGAACATATGTTTTGTTGCCATCCGTCTGTCCGATGACAGAAGTCACTTTGAGGTTGGAAGATACTTCAGCGGTCACCTCTTTGCCCGTTTGCTGCGCTTTCTGCTGCAGTACGCCGGATGTCTGGATCAACACCGCGGCTGCCACCGCTGCAACAAGTACCATTGCGATGAAGACTATCAGCGTGCCGATACCGACATCAGCCTGGTCATCTTTCATTACACTGGTCCTTGTATTCATAATGCCTCCGTTAATTCTGTCTCACGATAATATAAATAGAGTTGTGAAAAAAGTGTGAAGGGTCGCATAGACTTCAGGCAAATAAATACCCTCTCTTGAACTCTTCTATCTCACTATAGGCTCTATCGATCCGCATTCTCAGGCTTTCAAGCAGGAGCCTTGTATTGGGATCGTCCCTGAGTTTCGTATCAGGGTAAAGCTGACGCATCATTATGAAAAATTTCCTGTCGCTGATGCTCTGTTTCAATAACATGATCTTTTTCTCCAAGATAGAGAGGTTCTCCTCTTTGCCTTTGAGACACCTCACAGCTTCAATGCACGTCTCAAGGAGAGAGGGAACTTCAAGTGCATCCCTGACAGCCATATGAAGGCTATCTACGGTGACAGGCATCATCAGATAGTCCGAGACCATATGTACACGTGAGAAATCATCCATGGTAGGGGGTTTTGAAGTAACTATAACAACTGGCATATAAGGCTTCTGCTCTTTTATTTTTTTAACTAATTCCCATCCATCCATGTCAGGGAGGTCTATATCCAGCAGCACCACATCCGGCGCATCTTTCTTTAAGGATGACAGGCAATCTCTTCCTGTATACGCTATCTTGGATCTGTATTTTTCTACGTCCATTAACAGCATTTCTGCAAAAAGATCTGCTATCTCAGGTTCACTGTTAGCTATGAGTACGTAGTTTGGCTTTTTATTCACCATAGAATATACTCAAGACTATCACATGAATATAAGCCTGAGTGGGAATAGCTTTCACATACTTTCAGAGTTCGGTGAGATAAAAATCAGTTTATCTCACGGGTTTACTGTGCCTTCACAAGAATAAGGTCGTTCTGTACGGGTATTTTATTCTCTGAGCTATCGGAGAAGTGGGTGTATATCGATTGCATGGCTTCCTCAAAGCTGGAAGCGGCTGAAAGCTGTACGGATATGGATGAGGGATATACCATCAGCCTGCTTATTTTCTGAGGAGTTCTGTTGTTTGCCAGAAACAGTGATATCAGCATAGCATTGAAATGATTTATTTCAGGGTCCATGCCTGTTATTTGAAGCGAGATCTGTCCCTCACCGCTGTTAATAGATACGGTTACGGGCCAGTTCAGGATAGACAGCTCTTCGTTGATTATTTTATTCAGGCTGTTGATATCGTAGATGTTAACATCGCAGTGTGTTGAAAATAGCTGGCTCGCTTCACTCAACGGAGGGAGTATGCTCTTTCGGTTGCTCAACATCCACTTGAACATGGTCAGCGGGATCGTCACGCCGAATATGCGATTGCGTATCTGTTCACTGAAGTGGTTCTTCTCTTTCAAAAGATCTTTTGCAGTCTCAAGGCTACCCATGTTCTCGGTCACGAAGCCTGTAAAATCTATTATGTCTCTCATTGCGGCTGACAGGTTGCCCTGATGCTTTTTAAGCAATGGCTCAAGAAGTTTCAGATGGGCATCACTTATTGATACATTTTTTCTTAGCATTTATTCACACCTTTTAACAGTCTCCATGAGGTTATTACCACTATGAATTTGTGTCATCATTAGCTTAATAATGATGATAACAATGATAATGTTTAATAGTATTTAATACTTTCCAGTTAAACTTATATGGTGGCAACATAACTCCAAAAAAGTTTACATTACCATTGTTATAAAAGTTACTAAGTTCATCCCATTCTTATCTTTTATGTTAAGGTTTTTATACCGCAACTATCACCACCGAAACGATGTATAAATTTATAAAATTACAGGACTCATGACTATCAGGTTCTCGGAGCAGCTGGATTTATACTTTGCGCCGTTGGCACTGAGCACGTTTATCAGGATCTTCTCGATGGCATTTATCGCACGCGCATCCGTATATCCGTGGTATATCTTCAGCGTGTTCTCATCCACATCGATCCTCTCCACGATGCCCATGTACTCGTATACCGATTTCATCGTTGAGATAAGGGTCACAAGGGGGATATCCCTGATAGGTACTTTGTGTATAGCTTCTATCGATGTTGTGAGATAACTCGGCGCCTCTTTTCCCATTAACAGTTCGTTATAGTAATTTTTTGGTATGGTTACCATATTGTAATTGGTCTGTTTATACAGATTGACAATGCATCTCCAGAATTCCTCTTTTTTAGAGATCTCATTGTAGATATCATCCATCTGACCAAAATGCTCCACAAGCGACTGCCTCGCAAGATTGGCATTTCCCTGCCTTTTTAGACTGATTGTCATTGCGTTAGACATCCTCTTCAGGGAAACAATCTCCTGCTTTTTCTGCGTGACCAGGAAGGAAGAGACAACTCCTCCGAGGAAATCCATTTTATAAATATTATTCCCGATAAGGGTAACTTTTAACTGGGACGGGTTTAATTCATCATCGTAATCATACATCCTTATCTTTGTCTGCCAGCCTGTTCCGCTTACCATCTCATCAAGGTATTTCTCAAGGTCAGAGAGCAGCAGTATTTTTGAGGGATCAAGAATACTGTTCAGGATCTCCTGATCTATAAGCCTGCCGCGCGCCTGCCTGATAAGCCAGTACAGAACAGTCTCAGTGAGGTTATTATCAGTTTTTAACCCGTCAATGAACCTGGTCGCAGCATCCGGGTCTTTTATCATCGTATCGATGAGGTCTATTATCTCACGCATGGCTGCGCTGAAGTTCCCGTTATGCTTTAAGACAAGAGGCTCCAGTTTTTTTATATGCCCTGTTTCCAGGGATATATTTTTTCTAATAGACATACTCATCCTTTTGATAAATCTCTTAGCGCTAAAACATCGTATGGTTTACCAGAATATAAACAAAATTGTGAGAATTGTGTGAACTTAAAAAAGTTTTATTAATGAGAAGCACAATACAATATAAGATTATAAATGGTGTCGAAAAGTTTGACTGCTCTTAGCCTTTTACTTCCCATAGCCACAGTAATCGGGACCGGGCTTGCTATATTTTTCTATAAATATTTCTCGCTTACCCTGCTGTTCCTGTATGCGGGCGGCGGGCTGCTGCTGTGCATCTATATAATGATGCTGAAATCCAAACATGTCAGGACTGTCAGGTAAGCAGAAATACCAATAACTGCTTTTTTTTATGTGCTCTGCCCTGGTACAGCGAGTTTGAGCTTGGAGCCGCAGAAAGGACACATCATCCAGTTCGGATCTATATTCTTCTTGCAGAACGGGCAGTTCTTGGCAACTTCCACTTTCGTTACCAGCAGGTTACCGCAGTTTGAGCAGTTGGTCCATTTCGGGTCAACAGGGTTCTGGCATTTCTCACATAGCTTATAAGTGCCCACCCATGCCTGTCCTTTCAGGTCGGTACCGCATTTAGTGCAGAACTTATAAGAGACCACAAGTCTCTCACCGCACGAGGCGCATACAGGTACGTCATGCCTCAATGTAGGGTTGAGTTTCTTTTTCAGGTTCTCAAGGCATACACCCGCTTCCCGCTTGACCATTTCCTCCGGGTCTTTTTCAGCCAGGAATTCGATTATCCTTACCAGGCTCTTGCTGAACTCGGGTATCTCTATATCCATTTTTGCAAAATCCACTTTGTCCGTGTTAATAGATGATGATATATACTTCAGTGTCATGAACCGGGTCGCAACGATCTTGCTCTCAAGCTTCTCAAGCATGTGCCGCCGTTCTTCATCTGACAGTATCTTCCCCATATTATTCAGTTATCTCCTCTATTGATATTGATAAAAGTATTGAGAATACGAAATACAATATCAGTATTATGGATAGCAATGCCTCGAATACCGGCTGGAGACTCTCAAAGATAACAGTCCCTATGGTACCTACAGCCCTTATAACACCCAGCAGGATGAACAGGCTTATCATGCTGATGAAGTATTCCCACATCAGGTCCATGGTCTTTAAGCCTTTCAATTCCCTCGATATACCCGCAAGCAGGTTAAAGGACAGGACACTGCAGATTATGACTATGATAGAGGCAACGGTATTCAGTATTATAAAGAAAGCATCATTCATCGGGTTCCTCCTTGCTGAACACGGTCCACGGCTCCTCTCGCATTGCTTTTATTATCTTTCTCAAGCCAAAGAGCAGAATCAGGAAAACAATGACCTCTATTACAGGATCAAGGACATTCAGGATGATGAGCGCATTATCAACAACTTCCTGCGACCTTATAGTCTTATCAAATCTGAGCATATCCAGCAAAACGCTAAAGGTCATAATGATATTCCAGAATATCATCATTATCATAGAAATAGACAGGTATTTCCATGTCTCCGTACCTCTCTCTGATCTCTGCCAGAGGCTGGCTGCCAGGTATGTAGAGCCGCACATACCGAGAAGGAAAGATATCAACCGTACTATGGTACCGCTCGTATCTAAACCCTCAACCGGGTATGCAGCCCCTGCCGCGGGCAGGATAAGCAGAGAAAGATATAACAATGCTATCAGTTTAATCCTAACGGACATAAAGTTCCTCAATAATTGAAATAGAACTTGACCTCTAAGAATATAAACAGATTTGTGAAAAACGTGTGATAAAAGGGTAAGGGATTTTATTAGAACAATACTGATGCAGAGGACTGGTTACGGTTCTATACTATTCCTTTTATCTCTTTATACCACTCGCACGTCATGCACGTGCCGCGCTTCTGGGCAAAAGTCCCCTGTACCTTGCCTCCGCAGAACGTTCCTGCTACCATCCAGCAGTCCCTGCCGTGGTCCGGATTCGCGGGGCATATGCCCATTTCGCCTACTTTAACTCCGCCCTTTTCTCTTCCGCATTTTTTAAATTCCCAACAGTTCTTTGGTGCTGCCATAATCAATCATGAACAGGTATAAGTTATCAATTATTTAAATGGGATTGTGAGAAAGGTGTGAATCTTTCATGATGATACTGCCCCTAGATTGGACTTCACAACTTAAACCCGGCACCACCCGCTATTCCCTGATAATCTTGTACCAGTCGCACGTCATGCACGTATTTCTCTTCTGGGCTGCTGTTCCCTGTACCTTGCCCCCGCAGAACGTGCCTGCGACCATCCAGCAATCTCTCCCGTGATCCGGGGATGCAGGACATATATCCAGTTCAGCAGCTTTGCTGCCGCCACTCTCTCTTCCGCATTTCTTAAACTCCCAGCAGCTCTTAAGCGTCGCTTTCTCTCCAGAAGGCTTTGCTCCTGCCTGTGCTGCCTGGGATTTCTGTGCCGTTTTCTTCGGCGCATTAGGCTCTGCTGAAGGTCCCTCTTCGGTACCCGATGATCGTTTTACATCTGCAGTAGATGTTGATTTTCCGAGATTCAGCTTCATAACCTCAGACCGCAGGTCATCAGACAGTACAGCCAGATCCTGTGCCGCCTTTACGAGATTCTCCATTGACGACGCCTGTTCCTCTGCCGCCGCTGAGGTCTGCTGGGTAGCTGAGGCTGATTCTTCACTTATGGCAGATACGTCCTCTATAGAAGATGTAATCTCTTCAATGGATACTGATTGCTCCTCAGCCGCTGCTGCGATCTCCTGCACCATTGTAGCAACATCTCCCGTGGCTTTGACGATGCGATTGATCGCCGAGACCGTACCTTCGATAGTTCCTGCACCCTCGCTCACCGTTTTTGTACCCGTGTTCATGCTCTCGACAGCCTGTTTTGTCCCCTGCTGGATTTCCTTAATAAGCTGGGTAATCGTACCTGCTGCATTTCTTGATTCCTCGGCAAGTTTTCGGACTTCATCAGCAACAACTGCGAATCCTCTCCCATGTTCCCCTGCTCGGGCGGCTTCGATGGCTGCGTTGAGCGCAAGGAGGTTTGTCTGGTCAGCGATGGTGGTAATTACACCGATGATCTCACCGATCTTCTGGGATTTGCCGTCAAGGTCTCTTATTACGACCGCTGAGTTATCCACTGTTTTCTTGATCTCGGTCATCTTGTTCAGCACGTCACTGGACATACCGCCCACTTCCTGGGCTGTTTTATCAGCATCATTTGCACCGTCAGAAGCTTTCTGGGCATTGCCAGCCACCTGCTGAACGCTCTCAGACATCTCTTTCATGGCGCGGCTTATCTCCACCAGTTTTGAAGCCTGCTGGGTTACCCCTTCGGAAATACTCTGAGTACTGGTGGATATCTGATCAGTTGAAGCTCTTATCTCATCGCTTGATTCGGCAAGCTCCTTTGCCACCTTGGTGGCTTTCTGGGAGGCGGAGAACATACTGTTCATGGGTCTGGTTATGGACCTGGAACTATAGAGACCTATAAAAATACCTGTTACAATTGCCGCAAATGATAGTATAATAACCGTAGCTTTTATATTCGATCTCATACCATCCAGTGAAGACATTTTTGCAGCCTCATCCCCGGCTACATCCTCAAGGAATTCATCCAGAACCGGCTCCATCTGGTACACCGTATTCCTGATCTCAGCATCTTTATCCTTTATCCTGGAGTTTATATCTACGACTTTATCAAAAGCTGAGGTATATGTAGAGAGCCTGGCGTTAATATCGTCCCTGGCGCTCTGGGGTAACTTACTCGCTGCAAGGTCGCTCTTCAGTTTCTTTTCAGTTTCATGCAGTGTTTTCTGGTACTCTAAACTGCCGCGCAGGAGATAGTCTTTTTCGTTCCGCCTCAACTGCAGCATATCCGCAAGGAGCAGATTATCGCCATACCTGTTGATCTCGTTTTCGATATCATGGACAGCAGTCCGCAGTTCTCCCTGAAGACCTGAGTTTTCGTCCAGACCTTTTGTCTTATAAAACTGCACCTTCTCCAGGAACTTTTTTTCGTAATCGTCAGTCAACAGGATGATTTTATCAGCCATGTCCTTTCTTTCCTGGGGTACGTCCAGTCTCTTAATCTCCTCTGCTTTTTTCTTTATCTCGGATGTTGCAGCTGTTATTTTATCGACGTTTGTCAGATTGTTTTGCAGGGAAAAGTCATTTTCATATCTCCTTGCCTCAAGCATTTGCGTACGGATCTCAAAGGATTTTTCTTTGAGTTTCATCTCGCTTCCAAGCAAAGATTTTATCGAATTATCAAAAGAATCCATGGAGATAATACTTACAGCGCCTACCAACACTAATAATATGCTCATCAACCCAAATCCAGCCAGTAGTTTCCTGCCCAGGGACATATTTACGCGTACCATGAACTCCTCCAAATTTTGATTATATGTGTTTCAGTACAATATATCAGTTTAAAATAAATTCACGCGTTTATATATGGATTTGTGAAAAAAGTGTGAAAAATAGGAGCAATCAAGAGTTTACATCCCCGGCAGCCTGCTGTCAAGCTTTCCTACACCCAGTACGTACCGTGCCCATCTTACTGGCGATTACAGCAGGTGCTGCCTCAACGTTCTTCTCAGGAAGGCGGATGATCTCCTGGACTTTCATTATCTCAACGATCCCAACCCCTATTTTTGCTTGATATCGTCAAACATGGATGCGACCGGTTTCTCTATTTCTTCTCCCGATTCGCTTTTGCCGGCGGTCCCTTTTTCATCCATGTTATGCCTGACTGCTGGTTTCTGTTCGTTCTGTTTTGATGCCTCATTCTCATCATTACCGCCTGAATCTGTTTTTCCAATATTCAGCCTTGCAACCTCGGACTGCAATTCTTCTGCTAATTTTGCCAGTTCCTGGGATGCTACTACAAGCTGTTCCATTGATGCAGCCTGTTCCTCAGCCGCGGCTGAGGCTTCCTGGGTTCCTGCGGCTGATTCCTGACTGATGGCAGATACATCCTCTATCGAAGCTGTGATCTCCTCGACAGATACGGATTGTTCTTCCGCCGCTGTTGCTATCTCCTGTACCATGGTAGCAACATCGCCTGCGGATTTAACTATGAGATTTATAGCGGTAGCGGCGTTCTCGATAGTCTCTGCCCCCTCACTTACTATCTTTGTACCCTGGTTCATGCTCTCAACAGCATGCTTTGTCCCCTGCTGGATCTGTTTTATCAGTTCGGTGATCTGGCTGGCTGCAGTCCTTGATTCCTCAGCAAGTTTTCGGACCTCGTCAGCAACGACTGCAAAGCCTCTTCCGTGCTCTCCCGCACGCGCCGCTTCGATGGCAGCATTAAGCGCAAGGAGGTTTGTCTGGTCAGCGATGTTGGTTATTACGTTTATTATATCGCCTATCTCCTGAGATTTACTATCAAGCTCCTTTATAACGCGGGCTGAACCGTCAACGGTTTTTTTGATCTCAGCCATCTTGTTCAGCACGTCTTTTGACATCGTTCCTGCCTGCTGCGCGGTCTTATCAGCATCTTCAGCGCCTTCAGCCGCTTTCTGGGAATTGGATGCGACCTGCTGCACGCTCTCAGCCATCTCTTTCATAGACCGGCTGATTTCGGTCATCTTGGATGCCTGGAGGCTTACGCCCTGCGCGATATCCTGAGCTGTTGTGGAGACCTGCTCTGTGGCGTTCCCCATCTCCATGCTCGATGCTGAAAGCCTCTGTGCTACTCCTGCGATCTTATTGGATGCATAAAACATAGTACCCACTGATCTGGTGACGGAGCGGGAGGCATATATCCCAATGGTAAGACCTGTTATAATTGCGAAAATGGAAAGTATTATAACCACTGCCTTCGAGGTGCCGTTGGATACAGCCATAGCCTCCGTATTGTTAGCCCGGTGGTGCTCTGATTCTTTTACTATACCTGCAACAAGGGTATCTATCTGGCGTGCTTTATTCACAAGGTCATCTTCTTTGCTATCCCTTGAGATAGATACGCTGACAAACCTGTCAAAGGTGACCAGGTATGTATCAAGCTTTGAGTTGACTTGCTTTTTCTCACCAGCCGACGCCCCGGACGCTGAAACGCTCTTCTTTGCATTGTCGATTGCATCGTGTACTTTATTCTGATAGGTAACGTCTTTGCGTATCACATAGTTCTTCTCATGGCGCCTGGCTTCAAGCAGATATGCCAGAGCATCAGTGTTATCTATATTCTTTATATCCGCCTCCGCATCGCGCGCCTGGTTTATCAGATCCCCGTTTAACCCTTCCATCTCTGCCATGCCGATCTGTTTTTGAAGTGAGACCACATCAAAGAAGGTAGCCTCGTAACCAACGACCAGGGTTAAAATATTATTTGCATCATCCTTGATATTCTGACTTACATCCAGTTTCTGTATCTCCGCAACGTCATCCCTGATACCGTTAACCGAGGATTTTACCTTATCCGCATACTGAAGGTCGCTGCGCATAAGGAAATTTTTCTCATCGCGCCTTGCCTGGAGAAGACTATTGCTTATATTATCAGCTTTTTTCTCAAGCGTTACCTCGTTATCAAATAAGTCTTTTGTTTCCTTTTCCACTGAGCTTAATTTTGTCACGCTTATCAGGCTTACTATCACCAGCAAGATAATGACCAGCCCGAACATACCCATCAGCTTTTTATTCAGAGAAATGTTCATTGTACCCGCTCTCCATTCCCTCTTTGTTAATATTCTTATTAGCCTGAAGGTATACTGGTGGTTTTCCTGTCCCTGCAGGCGAGAGAAGTCCCTTCTGTACATGATATTGCAGATTCAATCGAAAAGCTGGACTGATACGTGAACATAATAATCATTATGATGATGAGGTAGTATATATTTTAAACGGTTTTGAAGATTTCGATCCCTTTAAAAGATTATAACGCCGTTGCAATTTTTCAAAGCGTTTAAAATATTTATTCGGCGTTTTTTATTCTATGTATGGCTCTACATACACCTACCGTACAGCTTTTGAGCTCGTCTATTCTTATAGCTCTATCTGGTATCTTCAGAATACATATAGCTTCCCTTTTCCTGGGAGTATCGCCCGGCATATTGATCTATTTTGCCGGTTTCCTGGTGATATATGCGACGTACACATTTGACCGGGCTCTGGGAAGCGAAGAGGATAAGATTAATAGAAAGGAGCTTGTATCGTCAAGAAAAGATATCGCCATCATTGTATGCTTAATTTCCCTGGCAGCCGGTGCCTTCTTCCTCTCTCAGGAAGGTCTGCTTCCGTTTGCTCTTCTGCCAATTGCCATAGGGTATATTTACAGCAAGGGTTTACGCATAGGATGCCATACTATAAAACTCAAAGGGAACTTCGGCATGAAAAACCTGACTGTCTCGCTTACATGGGGTATGTTTATCGCAGGTATAATCCAGCGGTGGGCTGATATCTATATTGTGCTGTTATTTATCTTTCCCTTCATTACAATAAAAAGTTTTATCAACACGGTAATCTGGGATTTCAGGGATGTCAAAGGGGATTTTATTGCAGGGATAAAAACCCTCCCTATCTACCTTGGGGAAAAAAAGACGAGAAGATTGCTACAGGTCATGCATATCATGCTGCACCTGTGGGTGGCGCTTGCCATGCTCATGAACCTGATAAATGTTGAGAGAACAGTGATTTTTACAGCAGTGGTCATAGGCATGATTAATACCAGTCTTTATACAAAACCATCAACTGGAAATGAACCCAGGAGCTGGAAAATAGCGCGCAATCTCCTGGTTAACGGCGAATTTGCACTTGCACTGTTGTTCAGAGGAGTTATAGGCTTTTAATCCTGCTCGATTTTTCCACGAAATAATCGAACAACTCTTCCCCCCACCTTATTGCAGTATTATTCGAGCTTACAAGCTCATTCATGGAATCGTAACCATTGTTCTTGAAGAAAAAAGACATGGAAAAGAAATTATCCATTACCGCGCTTGCCAGTCTGATATCGTCGTTGGACTTGAACAATTGCGCATTCTCCAGACGGATGAATTTTTTAATCACGTCTGCATGCTCTTTTTGTGTCTTATCATAAACGTTCCTTGTCAGGATTATCGAGACATCTGTCCCGTTCTCTGCCAGCCGTAAGAACAGAGCAGGATATGTCTGATGGAATACCGGCGCGATTCCTATAAATTGTTTAGTGTTCATGATATATTTCATAAATTCCTTATGTGGTTCGTATATATCGCTTATTTTGCTTTCTATTAACCGGCAATCACCCAATTCATAGATTCTCTTTAGCAGGTGCTGTGGAACCGCTCTCATCTCATGCAATTCCCAGAAATCCGGGTAACTCTCAATGATTTCTGCGGTTTTAATAAACGAACTGAAGACCTCGGCTATTACTGTTCCTGTATCGGTGAGCATGTACATTTTACCCTCCTGTCTCACCAGCTTCTGTTCCTCAAGCTTCCTTATCTGGGGAATCATCCCTGAAGAGGTCACATTAAGAGAGTTCCTGATCTCTTCCAGTGTTCTTGGGCCGTCCTTCAGTAATAATAGAAGGTTCTCCCTCTTTTTGGAGAACGTAATGGTATTCACCAGTTTGCTTACCATTTTCAATACCTTCCTGAATATAGCGTTATCCTATCCTCAACTGAACTTATTAAAGATTATTTCGTTTATCAAATATAAACTTAAGTGTAGACATGCTCATCTACATGGCTTGCTGTTCCATATAATAATGTGTATATACAGCCCATATTATGTATAGGTATATATATTCTTCTTGAATGCCCTGCAGTCCATGCAGTTATGCATCTTCTCCTTTGCATCACCCTGTTTGATACCTGCACACCAGGTTCCTTCGATCAGCCAGCAGCGTATAAAATCCTCATTTCAGCACGAAACGGGATGTTGCCTTCTGCAAATCTTCAGATAGCATTGCCAGGTTCTGGGCAGCCCTGACAAGCTGCTCCATTGAAGCTGTTTGTTCCTCAGCCGCTGCTGAGGCTTCCTGGGTTCCTGCTGCTGATTCCTCGCTAATGGCAGATATGTCCTCAACAGAGGCGGTTACCTCCTGGACCGAAGCTGATTGTTCCTCAGCCGCTGCTGCAATTTCCTGAATCATCGTCGCCACGTTTGCTGCGGACTGAACGATATGGTTGATAGATGATACCGTTTCATCTATTGTTCTGGTTCCCTCATTGACCGTTTTAGTTCCCCTGTCCATGCTTTCAACGGCTCTCTTTGTCCTCTGCTGTACCTCTTTTATGAGTTCGGTGATCTGGTTCGCTGCTGTCCTTGATTCTTCAGCAAGCTTGCGGACCTCGTCAGCAACAACTGCAAAGCCCCTGCCGTGCTCTCCCGCACGCGCCGCTTCGATGGCTGCGTTGAGCGCAAGGAGGTTTGTCTGGTCAGCGATGTTGGTTATCACGCCTATTATCTCACCTATCTTCTGGGATTTGCTATCAAGCTCCCTTATCACGACCGCAGAGCCCTCCACGGTCGTCTGTATCTCTGTAATCCTCTGTGCGATCTCACTGGATTTCTTCCCGACATCCTGGGCGGTTTTATTTGCTTCATTGGCACCCTCAGCCGCTTTCTGGGAATTGGCTGCGACCTGCTGGACGCTCGCAGCCATCTCTTTCATGGCGCGGCTTATCTCAGTAATCTTCGTAGCCTGCTGGCTAACTCCTTTGGCGATATCCTGTGAAGTACTGGAGACCTGCTCAGCAGCGGCTTTCATCTCCTCGCTTGATGCCGAGAGTTTCCTTGAAGATTCAGCAGCTCTTAGAGCGGACTGCTGTGTATATCCGAGGATATTTTTCAGGTTCGCTGTCATTTTTCTGAAATGTTCTGCAAGCTGACCGAGCTCATCCCTGGATGTAACTGTCACATCCACAGTTAGATCCTTTTGAGATATCCGGTTCGCTGCAGCCTCGAACTCGTTGAGAGGCTTTAAAATGGAGCGCGTCAGACCCATGCACATCAGAATAGAAGAAACTATAGCAAAAAACATGAAGAGAATAAGCATCTGTTTTGGGCTTATCATCGTACTGATACTGTCACCATAAAGCCCCAGGTAACCGACTATTAACATCAACGTATCAACAACAATAAAGCTGTATGCTATCTTCATCCCGATTTTAAACTTATTAATGGTCAGCTCATTCGCTCTGTCTACAATGTTGCCAATAAGATCCATATCAATCCTCTAATATTTCCTTGAAATACAATTGATTAAAACAGGAATCCTGCCTCTAAGTGTTTCTCTTAAATGCTTCACAGGTCATGCAGTTGTGCATCTTCGCTTTTGCATCACCCTGCCTGATACCTCCGCACCAGGTCCCTTCGATCAGCCAGCAGCGGGTTTCGGGAGATTTATATGCAGGGCACTTCTGCCTGATATCATCCTTGCATTCCTTGATATCCCAGCAGCGTATATACTCTTTAGCGGATTTCAATATGAACCGCGATGCCACCATCTGCAAATCCTCTGATAATACAGTAAGTTCCTGGGCTGCCCTGACAAGCTGCTCCATTGATGCTGTCTGTTCTTCAGTGGCTGCAGAGGCTTCTTCCGTACCTGCAGCAGATTCCTGACTGATGGCGGATACATCCTCGATAGAGGAGGTAACCTCTTCGACAGATGCTGATTGTTCCTCTGCCGTCGCTGCGATTTCCTGGATCATATTAGAAACGTCCCCTGCTGCTTTTACGACACGGTTAATAGCAGACACTGCATTTTCGATTGTTCCTGCGCCCTCATTGACGGTTTTCGTGCCCCGCTCCATGCTTTCAACAGCCTGTTTCGTACCCAGCTGAACTTCTTTTATGAGCAGGGTGATCTGATTGGCTGCACTTCTTGATTCTTCAGCCAGCTTTCTTACCTCATCAGCGACCACAGCAAAGCCCCTGCCGTGTTCTCCGGCGCGGGCGGCTTCGATGGCAGCATTGAGCGCAAGGAGATTCGTCTGGTCGGCTATGTTGGTTATAACACCTATAATCTCGCCTATCTTCAGGGATTTGCTATCAAGTTCTTTTATTACAACGGCTGAGTCATCAACAGTTTTCTGGATTTCAGCCATCTTCCTGGCAATCTCACTGGACATGCCTCCCACTTCCTGGGCTGTTTTATTGGCATCCTGAGCACCCTCAGCCGCTTTCTGGGAATTAGCTGCGACCTGCTGAACACTATCAGCCATTTCTTTCATCGTCCTGCTGATTTCCGCCATCTTTGAAGCCTGGTGGCTTACGCCCTTTGCGATATCCTGTGATGTGGTTGATACCTGCTCAGTGGCTGCTTTCATCTCCTCGCTTGATGTCGATAGTCCCTGGGCAGCAGAGGAGACCTTAAGCGCCGAGCCCTGTAATTTCCCGATGACTTCTTTTAAGTTCTCGGTCATTGCCTGGATAGCCGCAAATAGCTGTCCGATCTCGTCTTTCGTGGTACTCCTCACCCTGACTGTCAGGTCGCCTGCTGCGACTTTATTAGAGATCCGGAGCATAGCTTCTATTGGTCTGGTGATGCTTCTTGAGAACCAGATTCCCAGTACAGAACCTGATACAAAAAATACCAGCACCGTCAGAATCAAACTATCTCTTATCGCGTATATCGGACCGCTGAAATCATCGAGATAACTCCCTGATGCTATTATCCAGTCACGCGGTTCGTAATAGGTATATGCCACCACTTTATCCTTTCCTTCCCAGGGATACTGGATAAATCCCTTTTTAGTTTCAGTTATCGTCTTTATGAAATCGTACTCATAGATGTTCTCCCCTTCACGGTTGGGATGGATTACCAGGTTGCCTTTTGAATCTATAACATAAAGATATCCTGTTTTACCGACAACCATGCTCTTCATCTGTCTTTTGATGTTGTTTATAAAGGGATCTTCAAGGACTCCGACGTATAGTATGCCGATGATTTTGCCGGACCTGTCCTTTATAGGTTCATAGGCTGTAAGATACCATGCATTTACCACCCATGCCCTTCCATAATATGTCTCGCCGCGCGTTACCACCGCATCATATACAGGCTGCGATACTTTCGTTCCCACAGCACGCGTACTGTCATTTTGAATTACGTTCGTAGATATACGGATCGCCTCACTGCCTGTTACCTGGAATACCGTGGCAGTGCCGCCTACCATGCTTTTGATCGTATCTACAATTTCAAAGTTACCGTTTACGACATAATTATCGCCCAGTACCATCTTGCCGTCAGCGACCCTGGGTGTGCCTTTTTCATAGAATTGGTTTCTTGCCACTCCGAGGTCGCTGTCGACCTTGTCCTGAGCCAGTGTGAGAGTTACGTTTATATAATCATTTTCTAATCGAACCTGCTCTTCCAGTTTCCCCTGTATCTCGGTATAAAGGGCGGTTTTAACTTCGTTATAGGCGTATATTCCGATTATGGCTACTGGTATGGTTGAGAGAATCAATGCTAACGCAATAATCTTGTATTTTATGCTTATGTCCTTTAATTTTTTCATGAGCCTTACCATCCACTTTCAAAATTCCTCTCAGTTCCCGGGTTGCTTTCCAGAGCACTCACTAAAGAATAGCAGAATATTCCTGCAAGCAGTGCCAAGACTATTATTACCATGGGCAGTTTGTATATCACGCTCTCTTTCATAGCTTCTCTCCGATAGGTCGTTCACCCAGTTTTTGCCCAACAGCATCCAGGTTTCCGTTTTTTAAAGCACGTCTACCCGCTTATGATGAACTCTTTTACCAGTTTGGATAAAAATGCTGTCCTATAATATATATGGATTTGTGAAAAAAGTGTGAAAATGTATAGAAAATACCGAGTGTAAAAAGGAGCGAAGCTCTATGCGGTTGCAGTCTCTGCTGCATCAGTCGATATGCTCTGGATGCTGTGCAGTTCTTTTGCGCTCAGTATCTTATCCAGGTTGAGAAGGATGAGCAACCTGTTATCGAGCTTGCCCACGCCCATGACATACTCGGTACCTATCTTATCGGCGATCACGGCAGGCGCAGGTTCCACGCTCTTCTCAGGTAATCGGATGACCTCGCTCACAGAATCGACCACGAAGCCCATCACCGTATCGCCTATGCTTCCAACGATGATGCGCGTGTTCTCATCCTGCTCCTTGCTCGCCATGCCCAGCACCACGTTCAGGTTTATAACCACTATGATCCTGCCGCGCAGGTTGATTATTCCCCTTATGTATTCAGGCGCCTG
>JAPMTX010000132.1 GCA_026552855.1 Candidatus Methanoperedens sp.
GGTGCAAAGATGGTTGCTCCCCCTTCTTTTTTTGCTTCGAGAACTGGTTGGCCCGATTCGTCTAATTTGTACGTGAAAGGAGCTTCCCCGGGGCGTTCCGCCTGTGGGACTTTTTTCTCCCAGCGGAGCTTTGTCTGCGCATGAAAACCGAGTTCCAAAGGCGTAAATTTCCTGTTGAATTCAACTTTGCTCAACGTCCGCCAGTAAGCATAAATGCGGATTAATGGAACGAATTCGAAACAGTCAAAGCGCCACCGCGTCGTACCCCCTCCCGCCTTCGGTATATCCTTATCGATACTGTTGACCAGCTTGTTGAACGAATCCCAAGGGTTGATTTTCGCCTTGATAACACCCCGTCTCTTTATATCTTCCGTCCAGGCGCTCGCATCATAACTGTCCTGTGGGTCCTGGCCTATTTTCTCCCCAGCAGCGAGACCGAACTGAGCCCGTCCCAGTAACTTAGCCCCTTCTTCAAGATAATAGTCGAAGTCCGGGGTCTTTGGCTGCCTCTGAATGACCAGCTCACTCTCTGGTGACCGGGTCTGCTGCACGACATGCGTCAGCTCATGCGCGATGAGCCGCCTGCCTTCATTCGTATGAGGAGAATAATCGCCCCCTCCGAACACAATGTCACTCTCTGTGGTATAGGCATGTGCATTGACAGCCCTTGCTGATTCGGCTGCAGGTGCATCGGTATGTATTCGGACCTGGCTGAAATCGAAACCGAAGCGGGGTTCCATATAGGCACGAACAGATACAGGCAAAGGCTGGCCCCCTCCTTTAAGTGCGTCGATGCCAGATTCAAGTTCCGGGGTGATGTCAGGAGTCTGATTTGAAAGATTTTGAGTCTGGAGAATTTGACCAGTCTTGAGTTTAGCCTGTAAAGCTCTGGATTTTATCAGTCTGCCAACCGCATGATTGCCAATATTTTTTTGAAGGAACAGGATTTTCTCAACTGAAGGAACTTCAAACTGATATATATCAGTCTTTAGCTTGTGAGAAATCAGATTCTGATTTTTTGCTTCCGATTTTTTAGATGATAATTTCTCTCTCTCCATTTGTTTTCTCTCAAACCGTATATTATTATTTACTACTACTGATAACAGTTGCGGTTCTGATTTTTACAAAGAAAGAACTGTCAACAACTATTTAAGGGCAAATGCGTAAGTCCCAGATTTGCCAGTCTTTTGATGTCCATAACATCTATCGTTTTCAGTCACGGTGTATCCGTACGATATACAAGACATGTATATAGCGCTCTGAGTGGTTTGTCTGGATTTGCTCTGGCAGGCTCTAATAAGAGCCATGAACCACTCCACCCGCAGCTGTTACCTATAGAACCCCCTCAGTATCCCCACCACTTCCTCCTCCCTGAGGTCGTGCCACTCCTGATAAGCATCTGCCACAGCGAAAATCATCGTGTCCCGTATATTCAGGCAAAAAAGCTCATCAGCATGGGGAGCCACAAGCTCGACCGCGCTCTTTGAACCGGTGGGAACAGCTACTATGACCATGGCAGGAGAATGTTTTCTTACAGCGCTTATGGCGGACAGCATCGTATAGCCTGAAGCAAGACCGTCATCCACTATTATTACGCTCCTGCCTTTTAGATCAGGAAATGGTCTTTTCCCCCTGAACCTCATCATCCTCCTGTCAAGCTCTGATTTGACTTTTTGAATAGCTGAATTTATCTCCTCATCCCCCAGCCGAAGCTGGGTAACCAGTTCCTTATTGATCTTAACCTCCCCGTCCCAGCTTATAGAACCAAAACCTGCTTCGGTATTGTAGGGCACGGGGATTTTCCTTACTATTATCAGATCCATCGGGACCCCTAATTCTTTTGCGATCACGCTCCCTACAGGCACACCGCCCGAAGGAATAGCCAGAACTATAGGATTGGTGATATACTCCATATACGGTTTTAGCTTTTGGGCAAGCATCTCCCCGGCATGGAACCTGTCCCTGAAGACGTGGATTTTATTCCTAAGTCCTGTTTCTTCGATTACTTTTGCCATAAGATCGTTGATTCTCACTCCCGCTTTTTTATCAGGTCTTTTGCAGCTTATATTTTACTGCCTATCTCTTCTCTTCTTATTTTCTCGACCAGCCGCTCCCTGAGTGCGACCAGCCCCGGACTGAATTCTACGGAATATACGGGCGCTCCATCCAGTTTCTTATACTCATCGGACAGCTTTGAGAGGTTGGCAGCAGCAGTTTGCCTTATCTGCGCAAGTGAAGGACTGTCGTGGACAGGCTTCCCTTTTTTAACGACCTGTTCCAGTAAAGGCACTGCATTATCAATCTTCTCATCATCGAGCGCTATTATGTCTTTTATGAACCTCTCCTCCTGAATGGTGCGCCACACCAGTTTTTTGCCCGGAAGAGTAGCTTTCACTATCTCCTCTGAAAGTTTCATCTTGGGGGCATGCCTGCCGCGTTCCAGAACGTCCGAGAGCTTGTATATCCCGTCAAGCGCCGGCGTCGGGCGTCCTGTGACAAGCTCAGTGCCGACCCCGAACATGTCTATTTTTGCACCTTTTTTCATAAGTTCGTCTATTTTCCACTCATTAAGGTCGCCGCTTGCTACTATCTTTACATAGGCAAGCCCTGCATCATCCAGTATCATTCTCACCTGCTTTGAAAGCTCACTTAAATCCCCGCTGTCCAGCCTCACGCCCTGGAGCTTCTCTCCTCTTTTCTCAAGCTCTTTTCCAACTACTGCGGCTTTTTTCGCGCCCTCTATGGTGTTATAAGTATCTATAAGCAGGAAGCATTTCGATGGGAACGTATCAGCATAGGCGCGAAAGGCATCGATCTCATGCTCAAAGCTCGTAACGAACGAATGCGCCATCGTACCCGATACAGGGATGCCGAATACCTTTCCTGCAAGGACATTGGATGTCGAGGCGCACCCGCCTATGTATGTCGCGCGCGTAGCCTCAAGATGCGCGTCCCCCTGCGCCCGCCGCAAGCCAAATTCCGCTATAGCCCTTCCGCGCGCCGCATAGACCACGCGGGCGGCTTTTGTGGCTATAAGTGTTGAGAAGTTCATCTTGTTAAGAATGAACGTCTCGACGAGCTGGGCTTCCATTATAGGGGCAGTCACCCTGATAATGGGCTCAAGGGGAAAAGCGATGCTCCCCTCAGGCATAGCCAGGATATCGCCTGTGAACCTGAAATCCCTGAGGAAACCCAGGAACTCCTCATTGAAATCCTGAGTTCTCAGGTACTGTATGTCATCGTCCTCAAAACGCAGGTTTTCGATATAATCCAGTACGTAGTCCAGTCCCGCTGTCAGAAGGTACGAGCCTGCTGGTATTTTCCTGACGAAATAATCAAAGGTAGCCTCAGGATTGTGCCTGGATCTCCAGTACGCCTGCATCATGGTAAGCTGGTACAGGTCGGTTCTTAGCGCTTCGCTCATGCAATTAATATTAGTACGCCTATTTAATTAAACGTTTCTGAGATACTACAAAGATATTAATATGATTGTAACAGGAGTAAGAAAAATGCGGTCATCTCCGGACAAATCATCAACGAGGACAAAACTCAGGGGTCATCATCTTATATGCCTTAACTTTTTCAGAGGGGAGGGCTACTCGGAAGATTTTATTAAGAATATCTATTCAGTCATCGGAAAAGAAGAGATAGAGATCGTGGAAGGACCTGACGAGGTCTGCGCCAGATGCCCGTACCTGAAAGATAACAAGTGTTCAAGCAGTGAATATACCGATGAGAAGATTCTATTTCAGGATAAAGAGGCGCTAAAGCTGCTGGGATTTAAACCTGGAAGGATAGTAGACTGGCAGATCATCTCCGCGAGGCTGCCGCAGATTTTAGAGAAGTGGAAAGTCCAGTTCTGTATGGATTGCGGGTACCGGAAAGTATGCTTTGAAAGTATGTAAATGTGATAAATTTATATCTGTGTATGTATACACAGATTATTATGGCGACAAAGAAACGAAAACCAAATCTAAAAGATTATTTTGGGAGTTTGAAGGGTAGTAAAGCTATAATCGAGATAAAAGAAGATATTAAGAAAATAAGAGAATCCGCGAGGAATGGAGCAGATAAGATTGCTTCGACAGATAAGAGATTCGACGAAATCTCAAAAGTAACTGGATTGGAAATTTTAAAAAGCTCTTTTTAAAACTAGATCAGTGCCTTATCGAAGTAATTGCGCTGGTATTCTTCCGTTATGTACAGCCGTTGCCACAAGAGCACCGCTAATTCCTATTTCCTCCAATGCATCAATATCGTTCATGTCCCTTACACCGCCGCCAAGCAAAACACTGTGGTCAGATAATCCGACCATATCTCGTAAAAAATCCGTATCAACCCCCGCGCCTGTCCCGACCCTGCCAAGCTCCAGGATAATAATGTCCCTGATATTGCAGCGGTTCAATATCTCTACAAGCTCACCCGGCTTTATCATCATATTCTCATCTTTTGTCAGGACTTCACTGTTCTTGATATCGATGCTAACATCAATGCCGCCGGGGAACCGTTCAGCCGCCTCCTGTATTAATTCAAGCGATGCCGTCTCTGTACCCAGTATGACCGTCTCCGCGATCCCGGCGCATTCTTTAACATCGTCCATGTTCTCTGCACCGATATCCGCCATGGTTTTTGTCTTTGCGGATATTCTTTTTATAATCTCAAAATTATCTCCAAGATGCTGCAATCGGTCAAGGTCCGCGATATAGGCTTCCTTGGGTTTTAGCCCGGATACTATATCCAGGGGGTTTGAGGAATTACATACCTTACTCTGTACTGGCAGGTACTTCGACCTCTCCCCTCTGACAGCATGGACTGCTTTACCATTAAGCAGGTCAAGTACAAAAATAATTCGAAACATAAATGTATATGGGGAGCTATTTGGTTTAATGGATATATGAAACTACTTGTAAGTCCCATCAACATAGAAGAGGCAAAAACCGCCAGACTTGGCGGTGCGGATATCATCGATGTCAAAAACCCGAAAGAGGGCTCACTCGGCGCGAACTTCCCCTGGATGATAAGCGCGGTTAAAAAGGTGGCAGGCTCGGTGCCTGTGAGCGCGACCATCGGGGATTTCAATTATAAGCCGGGAACAGCTTCGCTGGCTGCTCTGGGCGCTGCCGTAGCCGGGGCGGAATATGTCAAGGTGGGGCTGTACGATATACAGACCAGGGAGCAGGCACTGGATATTCTCTCAGGCATAGTCCGCTCGGTAAAGGATTTTGACAGAAATAAAAAAGTAGTAGCTGCAGGCTACTCGGATTACAGGCGGATAAACTCTATCTCTCCGTTTGAGCTACCCTCTGTCGGTGCAGAAGCTGGCGTGGATGTTGTTATGGTAGATACAGGGATCAAGGATGGGCGCTCATCGTTTGAGTTCCTTACAGAGCAGGAACTCGCCGAATTTGTATCGGGAGCAAGAGACGAGGGGCTTAAAACTGCCCTGGCTGGCACGATAAAATTCGAGGATATACCCTCCCTGAAGCGCATCTCTCCGGATATCATCGGGGTCAGGGGCTGCGTATGCGGGGGAGACCGGAATTCTACTATCAGGGAAGAGCTTGTCAGGATATTAAAGAGCAAGATCGGGTATACCTGATTTCACCACTGCGGAAAAACCAAAAGAAACAGTAAAATACTTAAAGGATATTTTAGGCATGGTGAATAAATGAATATACTTGTAACAGGCGGTGCAGGCTTTGTAGGCTCACATCTCGTGGATGCGCTTGTAAAAAAGCACAAAGTTACTATTTATGATAATCTTGACCCTCAGGTGCACAAAGCCCTGCCGGATTACCTGAATGGTGATGCGGAATTCCTGAAAGAGGATATTCGTGATGGAGCTAAACTCAAAGATGCTGTAATAGATTCTGAAATTGTATTCCATGAAGCAGCCATGGTGGGCGTCGGACAAAGCATGTACCAGATAGAAAAGTACATGGATGTCAACACCATGGGAACTGCAAAATTGCTCGATATACTGGCGAACGAGGAACACAGCGTCAAAAAACTGGTCGTCGCATCATCCATGTCCATTTATGGCGAAGGTAAATATGAGTGTCCTGACTGCGGCATACTATACCCGCCTCTCCGCAGCAATGAGCAGCTTAAAAAAAGAGAGTGGGAGATGAAATGTCCCTCATGCGGCAGGACAGCCAAGCCTGTACCCACGGATGAAAATAAACCCCTGCAGCCAACTTCAATTTATGCCATATCCAAGAAAGACCAGGAGGAGATGTGCCTTGCAATAGGACATGCATACGGTATTCCCACCGTGGCTTTGCGTTATTTTAATATATACGGACCAAGACAGGCGCTGTCCAATCCATATACCGGCGTATGCGCCATATTTTCCTCACGGATAAAGAACAACAACCCGCCTATCGTATTTGAGGACGGCATGCAGACACGTGATTTCATATCAGTGCACGATATCGTCCGGGCTAACATACTTGTAATGGAAAAATCAAAAGCAGATTACAAGATGTTCAACGTAGGCACAGGGAAACCAGTGTCTATACTTGATATCGCTCGTACCCTGTCAGGGCTGTATGGTAAAGCCATCAAGCCAGAAGTAGTAAACAAGTACAGGTCAGGAGATATAAGGCACTGTTATGCTGATATCTCGAAGATAAGCAAATTAGGGTTTAAGCCGTCAGTCTCTTTTGAGAAGGGGATGCGCGAACTTGTGGAATGGGGAATGACACAGGAGGCTGAAGACAGATCAGACAATGCATACCAGGAACTAAAAGAAAGAGGACTTGTGGAGAGATAAGTTCGAGGCTATTCTTTGAAAATTTCAATAGTAATCCCGGCGCATAATGAAGAAGGCAATCTTGAGGTTCTTATCTCAAGGCTTGTGCCTGTGCTTGAAGAACATGAAGAGACTCTGGATTACGAACTGGTTATAGTCAACGATAACAGCAGTGACAGGACTCCTGCCATAATAGAGCAGCTTGCAGGCGAGAACCCGAGGATCATGCCTGTGCACAGGCACTCCAGCCCCGGATTCGGGAACGCGGTCAAGGAAGGGTTTAAGAATGCTACCGGTGATGTCATAATACCTGTAATGGGCGACCTGTCCGATGACCCGCAGGATATCCCGAAGCTTGTCAGCAAGATCGAAGAAGGCTACGATATCGCCTACGGCTCAAGATTCACAGCAGGTGGGGCGACAGATGGCTATCCTCATGCCAAGATGATCGCGAACCGTACTTTTAATAATGTTGTAAGACTGCTCTTCGGGATAAGGCATAAAGACATTACCAATGCTTTCAAAGCGTACAGGAAAGAGGTACTGCAGACCATAGGAGTAGATAACCTTGAAGCTAATGGTTTTGATCTCACAGTAGAGATACCTCTTAAGGCGCATATAATGGGTTTTTCAAGCGCCGAGGTACCAGCCTCATGGCACGGAAGGGAGCGGGGTGAGGCTAAACTCAAACTATCGCAAAACGCCTCAAAATACGGGAAACGTCTGTTGAAGCTGTTCATCGCCGGGAATATAATAAGCCTCAGGGATTTGCTCGGCTCTGTTATTTCAGGCTCGAAAATAAAGCTTTTAGGAGCGCTTGTATTTGGGATCCTTGTATTGCTCGGGATATTCTCGTTCTCCGGCTATTCAAATATCTTTGAGACGATAAGAAATGTCTCGATGTATTACATTTTTCTTGGATTTGCAGCCGTCTTAACATCTTTCTTCATGCGCACGTGGAGATGGAGCGTACTGCTTCGTACCTCAGGGTATGTTGTACCAAGGGATATTCTTTTTAAGAGCCTGATGTTCGGCTTTTTTCTGAACTACCTTATTCCTGCAAGAGCAGGTGATCTGGCAAGGGGTGCTGCACTCAAAGCTACAGAAAAAACCCCTATGGGCATAAGCATGTCAACGATAGTAATAGAGAGGGCGATGGATATGTTCGTACTTGCGCTCATGCTGGCTGGCGGCGCAATGTTCGTATCAGGAAGCGGTACAATGCTTACAGTGACAATCGCTACACTTGCAGTTGCATTCCTGCTTGTAGTCCTGCTTGCCTTTGTTTATAAATACGATGCGTTCATCTCAAGAAAACTTGAGAAAAGAATCCCTTCTATACAGGGTTTTATGAGCACCATGAAAGAGGGGCTTTACAGGATCTACTCCAACCCGAGCGCACTTATCCTGTCGACAGCCATTTCAGTCCCGGTCTGGCTTTTTGAAATATCAGGAGTATACATAGCAGCTATGGCAATCGGTTATAAAATCCAGTTCCCGCTGGCTGCTGTGGCAGGGATAACCTCCTTTCTGGGTCAGACAATACCTGTAACTCCTGCTGGTATCGGCGTATATGAAGGGACAATGGTAGGGGTTTTCACACTCTTTGATATCCCGCTTTCAACAGGCATCTCTCTGGCACTGGTTGATCATTTTGTACGGGCATCGGTCACAATCATATTCGGGATGATATCAATGGTACACCTTGGATTCGCATCGAGGAGATATTTTGCTGTGGCAAGAGGGAGCCCGCATAAGGAACCGGAAGATACGTGAAAGAAGATACGTGATATGAAAAAAAAATGGCTGATCGCATTAATAGCAGCATATATCGTAATACGCGTTTATATTGCAGCTCTTTCATCCTACGGGTTCTATCACGGCTGGAATGAGGGCTATTACTCCCTCATAGCAAAGAATTATTTTTCAGGCTCATTATGGGAGCAAATAGCCTATCGGGGTGGGGAGCCATTCCCCTCAGTTCCTCCCATGTTCTCATATGCAGTGTATGCATCCTTCAAGGTATTTGGCATCACGGATATCAGTGCCCGCCTGGTCTCTATACTGGCAGAGGTTATCGCAATCCTTGGCGTTTATATACTGGCTAAAGAACTATATAATGAAAAAATAGCAGGTATATCGGCTGCAATTTTTATTTTCATTCCATGGGATTTCCTCTGGTTCGGGAGGGCACAGACAGATCCGCTGATGACAGCTCTCATGATACTTGCGATGGCATTATACGTGCGCGCATACAGGAATAATAAGAGCATGCTGCCGTTTGGAATAGCACTTGGGCTTGCGGTTTTTACAAAACAGCCGGCACTTGCGATACTGCCCGTTGTTCTGTTATGGAGTTATTTTCAGGGGATAAAAAGAAAGCAAATAATCCATTCATTGATATATTTTATTGCAGGAATGGTACCCCTCTTGATCTGGCTATCGTATTATCTTATAAGAGGGGATACAGCCTTTGTTTCTCATTTTATCTACGGAGAGCTTGCCAACAGGAGCGAACCATTCTCAGATCTGGTAAGAGTTACCATATTTACAGCAGCCGGGATATCACCACTGATAATCGCGGCTGCTGCATATCAGATATATAAAGAGAGGGATATGAAGAACATACTCATTATCTGGCTTTTGGTATATGGTGCCTTCGTACTGGTTAGAACACCGCCAAGCCATGAGTATTATTCACTTCCGCTCATGGCGCCGGTGGCGATAATGGCAGGCGCAGGTATTGCCGGTATTTCCAGCAGGCTGAATAAACGGTCAGCCGGTATATTGTTTATAGCGGCAGTCGTTTCTACAATACCTGTCACATATGCGCTTTTAAGCTTCAGCGGAGGCTTTGGATATTCAACCACCAGGGATGTCGGCGTTTTTCTCAAGGACTACATGGACGGGAATCCGGATAAAGATTATCTTGTACTGGTTCAAATGAAATACAGTCCGCAGATAGCCTGGTACTCTGGTATAGGACTTGAAGGAAGGGAGCAGTTATACAGCACTGTAGATGATCTATCTCTCCGGTATGTGGATGGGATAATAAACAATTACGGTACTAAAAAAGCCGTACTTTTAGTATCTGATATGGAAGGGGATGCCGTGCAGGGCAGCTACGATATAATATATGAATCAGGGTATAAATCAGGTTCGATGAACCTGAGCATCTATAATCTCGGAAAACCCTATGGATTAACAGTCCTGAGGGTAAGATAGCTTCCAAAATAAAACTGATTGCCAGGCTTATGTCTTGGTTAACATTATCCTGAGACTTATAGGGGCGGCTTGTGGCGCAAACGTAAATAATCTCCACGGCGATCTCATTCCAACGCGCATTGATGACCCGACGAAGGATATCCACCAGTTCGTGGGAGAGAAGCTGCGGGTATCTGTTGTTGGCAACCTTTCAGATCCAACCTATCTAATCGAGACTTTTACCCAGGGGCAGGGTGAACATCCGGCGGTCAGTTACTCTGACGGCTCCGACTCACGGCATGTGCTTGGAAGGTTTGGTGGAGATGTATATATCATATTACTTCTTAAGGGTAACCCACAGAGATTCCAAGTTATCACGCTCGGCGCACCGCGTTTAGGACGAGAACAGAAGATTCTGGATACAAAGCCATCAAAAATTCTCTGATATCACGGTCAACAATGGTTTTTGCTTCAGGTGCCACTACGGTAAAGGCGGTTCTGACAAGGGGTTCGTAATAGATATAACCGGACTTGAGATCCAGACATCGACAGCCACAACAGCGGACCCCACACCAGCACCAACGACCGCAATGCCAAAAACACACGCCTTCGAAGCACTCTCAGCAATTGCGGCTTTGCTGGCAGTGCTATTAATTGGAAGAAAGTAAAAGCATCCTTTTGGGAGGGCAACTCGCCCTTATCTTTAAATTTCTGAACTGCATCATCTGCCGGGCATATGATGCGAAGCGCCAATAAAAAAGATCATGGGGAATTCTTCAGCTTCCCCATGCCGGTTCAGGAGACGCATATTTCCTTACCCTGAAGGCATCATAATATGCCGTGTTGCCTGAGTAATCGCCGCTATATATACCCAGCCACGTATTTGTAAGGCCGCAGCTTGTTGTTTTGGGTATAGTTTTCATTAAATTTCCGCTGCTGTCATAAAGTTTCATAACTAAAGAGCTTCCGGAAATTTGTGCCTGCAGCATATACCAGTTATTAATTGTCCATCCGGCTCCTGTAAGTCTTGTCTCTGAACCACAACCCAGGTAATGCAAATTATGTCCTGAAGGACCCCAATTGAGATACTCAAGTTTAAAATAATTTATAGTATTTAAATTGCTGCCATGGGTGTTCGGTTAAGAGAATCATTTTAAGCTCACCATAATATAAGGATGCTATAAAACGAAGTATCAAATGATTTTGAATTTAACATAGCATGAAAAACCTTTCCAATACAAGAA
>JAPMTX010000154.1 GCA_026552855.1 Candidatus Methanoperedens sp.
ATCTCAATCTACTTAATCATTTTGTAGCAATGTGGGCATCTGATTCTGGAATAGTGACGTGGAAATGGTACTTAGAATATCTCTGGTCTTATGGACTTTATTATCCAATTTTTATCACCTTTGTTGGAGGCATAATCTTAATAGCGAAAAGAAGAGAAAAAGCTGGAGTTGTCCTTTTAAGCATATTCTTGGTTTATGGGACAGTGCTAATATCAAAAACGTACTATACTGATAGATTACTCCTTTCGATCGCTCCAACTGTTGCGGTTATTTCTGCATACTTCCTATCGAATATTTTAGAACATCTGCAGAGCCGCAACTTTGTATTTAATAATCTTAAGATACATGGTAGGGCGATAGGGAGATTCATTATATTGGTAATTTTTGGTATATCCTTTCTTAAGGTCGCTATTGGTAGCTTTTACCTTTCTCAGCCGACACCGCTACAGCAAACAGAGGTATGGATAGATGAAAATGTACCTGCTGGTTCGAGGATTTTTTTTTCCGCAGGTTCCTTTCCTTTCTCTCCAAATAATCTGGAAAAAAATTACGATATAACATACTATTCTCCTGAAATGGCGCAATACCCTATAGATGTTTTTTCTTTAAAATATGATTACATAATATACTATTGGGGTGGTAATCTACCGACTGAATTTAATCTGACACTTGCTCAGATGGATGCTAAAAAAACATTCGACTTTAAAATTCCTGATAATTTACCCCTCAAGCCCTTTGTAAAATTATCATCCCCCTGGTTTTCCGCAAGACTATCTTACTCCATTACATCAAGTATTATACCTTTAAATAACACTGTACAAAGTAACTATGCTTTCATAGATGGTGTATATTATGAGAATGGTATTTTAAGGGGAAACATATTGTATTTTAAATCCAATCTCACTGATAAAAACAGATTCTTAGTTACAAGAGACCTGATAAGACCAGTAAGTGCGGATGTTAAAGAAGCTAAACACGACTTTAAACCATCTTTAAAACCGATAAAATTGATTTTTTCATTGGATATGAAAACTAAAAATTTCAGTTTAAAACCTGCGGATACAGGATTCAATCCGATAGGCATGGAAAGGGATCTGGTTGAATTCATTAATAGAGAATTCAACCTCGTGCAAGACCATGAGACAAGTTTTGAACAATCAAACGAAGATTTAGTCTCTTACGCTGGTGTGCCACAGCCTTCAGGAAGGAATGATTTTCTTATTACAGTTAGAAATGTATCCAAACCAATCGAAAAAGTACAAATAATCAACAGGAATAGAGATCAAACATGGGTAGGTCCCCATGATGGCATACATCCGACAGTCCTCTACAAACAAGACCTTAACTCTAGATCTGTATCGATCTATATTGAGCCTGTTGAAGGGGTTCAAGACGCCATATTAGAAGTTTACCTTTTCTATACAGATAGCACAGTTGACATAATAGGTAACAGGTAAAATAGTGATGCACTACAGGAGGACTTGCTGCAGGTATATACAGCGCATTAATCAGGTATCCTTATTATAAATAAGAGCATCAACAGAATGTGATGGTCAACCTGAAAGCCCTCATCCTGAGCGGAGGCAAAGGCACAAGACTGCGACCCCTGACCTTCACAACAGCAAAGCAGCTCATCCCCGTAGCTAACAAACCCATACTCGGCTATGTCCTTGACCACATCTCCAGGGCAGGGATAACAGATACGGGGATAATAATCGCACCTGAGACCGGCGAATACGTTAAGGAATATGTGAAGGAAGGCACGGCATGGGGAATAAATGTCACATATATGCCCCAGGAGCCCCTGGGTCTTGCTCATGCTGTAAAAACCGCAAGGGATTTCCTGGGAGAGGACTCTTTTGTGATGTGCCTGGGGGATAACCTGCTGGGTGAGGGGATAAATAAGCTTGTGGATAAGTTCAACAGGGAAAAACTGGACGCGCTGATCCTGCTTAAAGAGGTTGAGAACCCGACCACCTTTGGAGTGGCTGTTCTGGATGGAAAAGGAAATGTTGTAAAGCTCATAGAAAAACCAAAAGAGCCTCCCAGCAATTTAGCATTAGTCGGGGTTTACATATTCTCGCCGCGGATCCATGAAGCCATAGAAAAAATAAAACCATCCTGGCGCAACGAGCTTGAGATCACAGACGCGATACAGGAACTGATCAACATGGGCTGCAGGGTCAGAAACGAGATTCTCAATTCCTGGTGGCTTGATACCGGAAAAAAGGACGACATTCTCACAGCGAACAGCATAATCCTGGATGAGTACCTTAAAAATGAAATGTACGGGAGCCTGGATAATAAAAGCAAGGTTACGGGCAGGGTAAAAATTGATAAGGGTTCTGTAGTTACGAACAGCATTATCCGCGGTCCTGTAGCGATAGGCAGGAACGTCAGCATCGAGAACTCCTTCATAGGACCGTATACCAGTATAGGGGATAACACCAGTATCGTTGATTCGTCCATCGAGCACTGCGTTATCCTCAGTAACGTTTCGGTCAATGGAATAGAGAGGCTGGAAGACAGTCTGCTCGGTAAAGATGTAAATGTCTCAAAGAACCATACAGGCAGGAAAGCACTGAGGTTGATGATAGGTGATTATTCGGAGATAGAAGCATGAGTAATTTCAAGTCCGGAGAGATTGAAGGGATTATCATAAAAGATCTGGTAAGATACGACGATAGCAGGGGCTGGCTAATTGAACTGTTCCGGAGAGATACGATAGGCGAAAACATCTTCCCTGAAATGTCTTACATATCCCTCACATATCCTGGGGTTACCAGAGGACCTCATGAGCATATGGAACAGACGGATTATCTATGTTTTGCAGGTCCTTCAACCTTCAGGCTGCTGCTCTGGGATAACAGGAGAGAATCAACAACGCACAACAACAAGATGAGCCTGGAAGCAGGCGAGAACAATCCCAGGACAGTAATAATCCCGCCCGGAGTTGTGCACGCTTATAAAAACATCGGCGGCAAGCCCGGTCTTGTGGTAAATCTCCCAGATAGACTTTATGCTGGCTGGGGAAAGAAAGAGAAAGTGGATGAGATACAGCACGAAGGCGACCCCGAGAGCCCTTTCAAGGTGGATTGAGCTATGAGGATCCTTGTGACGGGGGGATGCGGTTTCATAGGTTCGAACTTCGTTCGCTATATACTGCAAAATACAGATTATGAAATAATAAACCTTGATGCACTGGCATATTCAGGTAACCCCGGTAACCTGAGGGATCTGGAGAAAAACAAGCGATACAGGTTTGTCCAGGGCAGGATAGAGGATAAAGAACTTGTATCAGGACTGCTCGCTGATGTGGATTATCTGGTCAATTTCGCAGCAGAGAGCCATGTGGACAGGTCGATACTCGATCCGCGACCGTTCATAGTTACGAACATAGAGGGAACTGCGGCTCTACTTGAAGCGTGCAGGCAGAGAGGCATCAAGAAAATGGTGCATATCTCTACAGATGAGGTCTACGGCGAGCTCGGAGAAAGCGGTAAGTTCGTTGAGACCCTGCCCCTGCTTCCCAACTCACCTTACTCAGCCTCTAAAGCATGCGCAGATATGATGATAAGAGCATACCAGAGGACGTACGGCTTGCCGGTCACAACAGCAAGACCTTCGAACAACTACGGCTACTACCAGTATCCTGAGAAGTTCATCCCGCTTGCAATAACAAACCTGCTGGAAGACAGGCATGTGCCGGTTTACGGCGAAGGTAAAAACGTCAGGGACTGGATTTTTGTCGAGGACTGCTGTGCCGGCATAGCTGCGATCCTTGACCGCGGAAAAGCCGGCGAGGTCTACAACGTGGGCGGGGAGAGCGAGAAGAGGAATATCGATATAGTCAGGATAATCCTGAGGCTGCTCGGAAAAGACGAGAGCTACATAGAGTTCGTAAAAGACAGACCCGGGCACGATTACAGGTACGCCCTTGACAACACCAGGATCAGGAACGGGCTTGGGTGGGCACCGAAGGTAAATTTAGAGGCAGGACTGGCTAAGACCGTGGAGTGGTATAAGAACAATGTCTCCTGGTGGAAACCGCTGAAGGAGAGGCTTGCAAAAGAGAGCGGGGGGTTCTGGTCATAAAGATAGCCATAATCGGGGCGAACGGACAGCTTGGTTCTGATCTTGTAAGAGCGTTCAAAGACACCGGGCATGAAATAATCCCGCTTACGCATACTGATATTGATGTTACGGATCTTAAATCGTCCCGCGAAGTCTTAAAAAAACTGGCGCCTGAAGCTGTGCTCAACTGCGCTGCTTACGTAAGGGTGGACGATGCTGAGGATTTCGCCCAGATGGCTTTTGCGATAAATGCGCTGGGTGCAAGGAACGTGGCGCTCGTCAGCAGCGAGCTTAGCTCGGTCCTGGTGTACATAAGTACTGATTATGTTTTCGACGGCAGGAAAAAGCAGCCTTATACAGAGGATGATGTTCCAAACCCATTGAACGCGTACGGGAACAGCAAGCTTGCGGGGGAATATTTCGTAAGGAACACCCTGGAAAAGCATTATATCATCCGTTCCTCAAGCCTCTTCGGAGCCGCGGGAGCGAGCGGCAAAGGGGGGAACTTTATCGAGACCATGATAAAGAAAGCACAAAGCCAGGAGGAGATCAGCGTCGTGGACGACATGATAATGTCCCCGACATATACAAAAGATGCAGCAGATATGATAAAAAACCTACTTGCAAAAGAGCTGCCTTTCGGCATTTATCATGTATCCAACAGCGGCAGGTGCTCTTGGTACGAGTTCGCAAGGGAAATCTTCAGTATCACGGGAATGGATGCTAACCTGTCTCCCGCAAAGACCGCCGCCCTGAAGTCCAGAGCAAAAAGACCCATGTTCTCACCCCTTGTGAGCATCAGGTTCAAGAAATACGGTCTTGAGATGAAGAGCTGGGAAGACGCTTTGAGGAACTACCTTACGGAAAAAGGATACCTGAAGTGAACACTTAAATGAAAGATTTTATCATAATCGGTCACAAGGCTGTAACTGCGCCCTTCTCGCTCAACGACCTGCCGGGTGCGGCAGGCAGGATGGACATCCTGTGCAGGTGCGTCAACGCCGCGCTATTTCTCTCGCACGGCATGAGGAGGGATGTGCGTGTGTACCTTGTGCTGAAAGGTGAGCCTGCGCCGCCGAAGCTCGTACGCTTTGAAGGGAACGAGGTAAGGTACTTAAGCCCTGATGAACGAAGTGCAGCCTCGCTTATAAGAAAAGCGCTGGAGAAGAGCGCGCAGGAGTTCTGGGTTGAATCAACGCCAGGGGTGAGCATCAGGAAAGGGGATTTTGGCGATGTTTTGAGCGAATTGAATAAGAGGGTAATCTATCTGCGCGAGGACGGGGAGGATATTAGAGGAAAGGAATTCGAAGACCCGCTGTTCGTGCTGGGCGACCATCTGGGCATGACTGAGGAAGAGGAGAAATTGATTGAGACGTATGAGCATGAGATCGCAGGCGTGGGTCCGCTCTCTCTGCATGCCGATCATTGCGTTGTTTTATTGCATAATGAGATGGATAGGAAAGAGTATTTAAAACGCAGCACGTATTCAGAGCCAGATGACAATTCTGGATATCGCACGCAAGCTCCTGCATGAGGGCACTATCTGCGACCATTGCCTCGGAAGACAGTTCGCAAAGCTCTCCACAGGGCTATCCAATGACCAGCGCGGAAAAGCCTTAAGGACCGTGCTTTCGATGCAGGCGAGCGCAGATAAAGACAGCGAACTGCTTGAAGAGCTTAAGAAGACAGGAGAGGGGAAATGCTGGGTATGCAACAATCTCTTTGAGAACCTTGATCCCTGGGTTGAGAAAGCAGTTCTTGCGCTCTCGGATTATGAGTATGACAACTTCCTTGTTGGAACAAAAGTAACGGGTCTCCTAGCTGAGAACGAGGAAATCGTATGGGAGGAGAGCGGAACGATGTTTGCCGAGCCTTTAAAGACCGAGCTTAACCGCGAAGTGGGAAAAAGGATCGAGAAGCTTACAGGGAAGAGGGCGAACCTTAAAAAACCCCAGGTAGTGGTGCTGCTCGACCTTGAGAACAACAGGGTTGAGCTTGAGGTGAACTCGCTATATATATACGGCAGGTACAGGAAGCTTGTCCGCGGGATACCGCAGACACGGTGGCCGTGCAGGGAATGCGGGGGCAAGGGATGCGAGCGCTGCGGCGGCACAGGCAGGATGTACCAGGAATCGGTGGATGAGCTCATAAGACCGCACGTTATGGCAGCAACACTGAGCGAGGATACAGCCTTCCACGGCGCGGGGCGGGAGGACATCGATGCGCTGATGCTGGGGGAAGGTCGTCCCTTCGTGGTCGAGGCGAAAAAGCCGCACAGGAGACATATCGATCTAAATGCGCTTGAGGCTGAGATCAACATAGGATCTGACGGCAAGATCGAGGTCAGGGGGCTTAAATTCGTTGAAAGCGAGACAGTTCCGCAGCTCAAGTCAATGAAAGCCGATAAGATATACCGTGCCAGGATAGAACACGATACAACGGAGGAAAAACTTAAATCATCCATTAACATAATAAGCGGAGCTTTCATAAAACAGAAAACTCCCACAAGAGTGCTTCACCGGCGCGCCGACCTGGAAAGGACACGAAAGGTTCACTCAATCGAGCTTGAATCGTTTGATAGGAACACAGCAATCCTAATAATCCACTGCGAAGGAGGGCTTTATGTCAAGGAACTGGTCTCCGGCGACGGGGGGCGCACTGTACCCAGCATTGCGTCGCTGACAGAAAGTGAGGCAAAGGTTATAGAACTTGAAGTAATAAAAGTAGGATAAATATTATTTATAATTCGGAGGAATATCATGGCAAAGACCCACGGAACAAGAAGGAAATCGAGGTATAAACTCAAAAAAACAGTAAGAGAGAAAGGATTATCTCCGATAAGCCGGGCGATACAGGAGTTCGTTGAAGGGGATATTGTGAACATCGACCTTGACCCGGGAATACAGAACGGGATGCCGCATCCCAAATTCCAGGGCAGGACAGGGAAAGTTATAGGGCAGCGCGGCAGAGCCTATATCGTCGAGGTGCGCGACGGCGGTCTCATGAAAGAGGTAATCGTACTTCCTGAACACCTGACCTCGCAGGAATAAGAATGGAATAATCATGGAATAAACCGGTGGGACAATGATAGTGAAACAGGTCATCCGCGAGGAGTTACTGACCCTTCCTGAGGTTAAAGAAATATTCAATAGTATAAAGAAGGACAGGGAAAAAGAGGAAAAGGAACTTGGCTATGAACTGAGAAAGGCTATAGCGCATGCCGAGATTTTCTCCAAGCTTACTCCGGAAAAATCAAGAGAACTGGTGAACGAACTGATGAAGCTTGAGAAGATGAAACCAGAGATAGCCGCTCGTACAGCGGATATCCTTCCGTTATCGAACGATGAGATAAGATCGATATATGCAAAAGAGCGGTACACACTGACCGAAAATGAGCTGAAACAGATACTGGAACTGGTAGAAAAGTCCATCTGAGATGCTCATTGTAAAACTATATAAACATCTATTCTAATTATATTAATAGTTTGAGCAAGGAGACATTAACAGAAAGAGTGGTATTTGATGATTACCTTCGGGAAAAAGGCGGAAAAAGAAGAGGTCGCATATATTCTGGACTACCTGCCCTACGGTAGACCTGATGACCCCCGCCCGATGTACCAAAAAAAACCGCTTGTCCAGGGAGTCGGAGAGAAGTATTTTGTCCTCATGGAGATGATCCCGAAGGAGAATGTCGCTCCCAAGCCCGGGGACAGGGTGTACATTGGCGAAGGCGACAGACCGGTGATCGACCATGTCAAGAGGCGTATTACATATAATGAGCTTACCCACGGCGCGCAGATGGAACTCCCTATTGTTATCGAGAAAATAATCCTATCGGATGAGAAGCGGTTTTTGTCCTTCTTTAATGAGGCGTACCCGATAACCACGCGCCTGCATATGCTTGAACTGTTGCCCGGGATAGGTAAGAAGCTGATGTGGGCGATAATAGACGAGAGGAAAAAGGGGAAATTCGAGAGCTTTAAGGACCTCACCAACCATGTGAAAGGACTTCATGCGCCGGAAAAACTTATCGCGAACAGGATACTGGAAGAGCTAAAGGACGAGAGCATAAAGTACCGTATTTTCACAACCCCGATGCCGCCGCCCAAAAAATGATAAAACGGTATAAAAAGGACCAGCATTTCCTGATAGATAAACGCGTCCTCAGCAGGATAATAGGGTACGGAAAGTTAAATTCCTCGGATACCGTGCTTGAGATAGGCGCAGGCTACGGCAACCTCACCGGGGAACTTGCGGGAAAAGCAGGAAAGGTCATCGCAATAGAGGCAGACCCTGAGCTTGCAGCCACTCTTAACAGGTGGGAGAACGTTGAGGTCATAACCGGGGATGCGCTTAAGATAGAGTTCCCTCCTTTTAACAAGGTCATTTCTAATCTCCCATACTCCATCTCTTCTCCGGTCACTTTTAAACTGCTGCGCTATAAGTTCGAATTCGGCATCCTGATGTACCAGTACGAGTTCGCAAAAAGGATGGTGGCTTTACCTGATAGCGAAGATTACGGCAGGCTATCGATAGCTGTCCAGTATTATGCCGATACAGAGATGCTGGAGATAGTGCCGAAGAGCGCGTTCAGCACCCAGCCTGAGGTGCGCTCTGCCATAGTAAGGCTTACACCGCGCCCTCCGCCATATAAGGTGAAGGATGAGGGGTTTTTCATGAAGTTCATCGCTGCTGCTTTTTCCCAGAGGCGCAAGAAGCTGCGGAATGCGATATTGAACAACGCAGCTTTACTCGGGATAGAGGATATAAGGGGCGCGGTTGAGAGACTGCCCCGTGAAGTGATAGATAGAAGGGCTGAGACCCTTTCAGCAGAGGAGCTTGCACAGCTTGCGGATAGTCTATTAGCAGAACTATGACTGGTTGTAATGCCTGCTGACCTCATTTATTTAGATGCACCACTTTTGGAGGCAGGAAACCGTTAAAATTGGTGGCTGAAGCGATTGTATAGGCACCAATATTTTCAGCATAAAGCAAATCGTCAATTTGTAGATCTTCTGGTAGCTCATCAGCCAGGGAAATAGTGTCGAAAGCGTCGCAAGTGGGGCCAAACGTAGCACAAACTTTTTTCTCCCCGCACTTGAAGGAATGCAGCGGATAGTGCTGATGATCAAAAACTTGTCCGGAAAAAGTATGATAAACACCGTCGTCCAGATAATAGCATGTTTTCCCATCACGAACAGCTTTGCCAACGATTTTCGTGACCAAGGTACAGGCTGTCGCGACCATAAATCGCCCCGGCTCGGCGACAACCTGGATATTATCATTGGAAAATAAGCGCTTTATTTCTGAATTTAATTTCCTTGCCAGGGTAGTAAAAGATTTTACGTCCGGAGTGTACTTTACAGGAAAGCCGCCGCCAATATCCAAAACCTTTCTTTTTTTGCCTTCCTTATCAATAAACCCAATTTGATAATTTCTCAACTGCGCTTCCTTGAAAATTGATGAGGCGAAATTCAAAGCCTGTGAGTAGTTATCAAAATTATTGCACTGGCTGCCGACATGAAAACTAATGCCTTCAACTCCAAGCCCTAAATTCACAGCTTCGGCGATAAGATCAACCGCATCTCCAGGATGGGCTCCAAATTTTGAAGACAGCTCAACCATAGAACCGGTATTAGGCACGCGTATCCTTAAAACCAGACCAACATCCGGGGCATGTTTTTTTATCTTTCTTAATTCTTCAATATTGTCAAAAGTAACCAATATTTTATATTCATTTAACTTAGCCAGGACTTCGGCAGGCTTAATGGTATTAGCATAAATGATTTTATCCCAGATAAAATCCTGCCGCTCTTTTTCAGATAAATGTTTGATATTATCGTGAACCAGCATAAATTCAGGGAAAGAAGCCACGTCAAAACTGGCGCCCAATTCGTACATAGTTTTGACAATTTCCGGATTGGAATTGGCTTTAACGGCGAAATATGCCTGAACATCAGGCAATTTTTCCCTGAATTCACGATAATTCTCCCTGATTTTTTCATGGTCTATAATAAAGACCGGCGTGCCGTGTTCCCGGGCAATTTTTTCTAAAATTTTATTTTGTTTTTCGATCATAATTGTATGTGATATTATTAATCTATAAAAAGAAAATTTTCAAATTGCCAGGGATCTGGATTGTATTTAGCTGCCGGATTTTCTTTAAAAAATATTTTGCGGTTTTTTAGCGGCGTCCAGTCCGAGGGAGCGGAAATAAATTTTCCGAGATACGGTTTGGCAATATCCAGAACAAAATCATGAGGCAGGTCGTCGGGCAATTTAATACCTTCTCGCGGATGTTCAAACATCCAGAGTACGGCAGCAATAATACCTGCCGCTACTTGAAGGGTGGTGGCGTTTTGGCCGGGAGCGAGAGATCTTGCTTCTTCAATGCTTAAAGAGCTGCCCGTCCACCAGGAATTATAATAATGTCCCATCAAGAGCGCTCCCAGAGTATCTTCGCCAGATGTGATTTCATCCGTTAAAATTCTGATCTTTGGCTGGAGTTCGTAATTCCGGCAGCGCAGTTCATGAAGCGAGGAAAGCGTTTCGTGACAGGGCATATAAGCATAATTTACGGTAGGCCGGTAAATCGCCTTGCCATCTTCCCAAACAGTTAACCGGTCTGAAAGGCCAAATGCTTCACCATGGCGGATCATCATACCGACAATTTCTTCATCCGGTATCCAGGATCTTACCCATGTATTAATGCCCATTTGAGGCAAAAAAATCTGATTTTTAGGTCCGCACGGAGGTATGTTGGCCAGGGGCGGCAGCTTCTGCTCATGCGTGCCCCAGCCCATTTCAGCCGGCGCCGTCCCTTCTTCCCGCAATCCTTCAATGCTCCACGTCCCTACAAATTCGTTAACCTCCTTTGGCCTGTTGGTAATTTGAGTATCCCGCTCGCTACAATGGATTACCTTAATTCCTAATTTCTTCGCGAGGTGGGCAAAATCCCTGTTTTTTGCAAGATGGCTGATCTCTTCCTCGTCTCCCGGAGAAACTTTCTTCTCAGCGCAGACGCGCGCAGCAATATCCAGCAAGGCTTGTTTGACGAAGTGAGAAATGAGACCGGGATTAGCGCCATGGTCAATAACAGCAGTCGGCGAATCTTTCCAATTACGGGAGAGATCCCGCAATTGCATTTGCCGCCAATAAAGGGATTTTTCAAACGGGCTCTTCGTATAAATCCCTTCAAGAGGATCCCAGAGTTCAATCGAGGTATTAACGTACAATACATTGTTGTCATGGCACCACTTAATAATGTCATTGGCGCCGATATTCCACGCTAAATCAATGAGCAAACCTCCATTATCCACATATTTTGACAAAACCTGATCTAAATTTTCCCGGGTAATTTTTTCACAAACATATTTTAATCCCTGGTCTGTATATTTTTTCAGGGCTTTGGATTTGTCTTCAAAATCAATTATGGTAATGTTTCCTGGCGGAACATCGATTTTGTCCATTAAGATTGGCAGGGTGCATTGTGAGACTGAGCCATAGCCTATAATAAGAATTTTATTGTTAAATTTCTTTTTCATTCTTTTTCAGGTTTTTCCTTAATCCGGAAAATTTACTGCCCCATCGGCATAATTATCTGAAATCTGTTCCAAAAATAAGTGTGCTTCAACATACATTTTTTTTCCACATTTCCATTTGATAGATTTTAATTCATCCGAATATCGATGTTCTGGTAAATAATACTTACGATTCTCTCGGTTCTGGTTTATTGGGTGTACCAGCGCCACTCTAAAACCTCTGGTAAATTTTCTCGCCTTTTATTTAAGATAAGCAACTGAAGAAAGATTATCCTTTATTCCATGCTTTGTATGTCTTGCAGATAAATTGCATATAGACATAATCACCAGCATGAATTGAAAAAGTATCGAAATTATACCATGCTCCCGTCACTACCCCCGACCGAGGTCGGGGGCATCCACGCATGGGTGCATGAGGGTTTCTATCGCTTATTATTGTTTTGGCTTTTGATAATCAGAGGGGGCACAAAAATAATCAAAAGTGATATTATCCATATATTGCTATATAATATTGGTTTATATCAGCATATAAAGGAACCGTAATATCAAGATTTAAAACATTATTTTTATTTTTTAGCCAATCACGTATTATTGATAGATTTTGTCTTGTATTAAAACCTTCCAGTTTGATTTTTGGTTTATTGTTTTCAAAAGTTAATCCTATTTTTGAATGGCATGCTTTTAAAAGAGAGTTTTCAGGTACAAGATCATGAAAAATATCATTTACGTGTGTAGTTAAAATTTTTTCACAATTTGTCCTAAGTGTGTCTACATCAGTTTTTTCATTCAATTCGCATTCTATAGTATGCCCTTGCCTCAAACGTTCATTTAACTTCTCAATAACGCATTTTTCACAGCAGTATGCTATCCTCTCTGATAAAGCAGTATATAAGATTTCGAATAGAGGATTGCTAAGGTACCAAGAAATAGATTCAGGATACGCATCTAAAAATAAAAATCTGGCAGCAATCTCTTGATTTTCACAGGCATTTTTAACGATAGCATTAAGGATCGCCTTTCCAATTCCTGATTTTTGATAACGTTTATCAACGGCAAAGCGTGTTAGAAATAGAGCGGGATAGCTTTTTAAAGTCTTATACTCTTCTTCTACGCTAATCCTCTGTTCTTTTATAGCATTCATAGCTAAACTATAATATGCTATACATACACCATTTTTTACAAGTATGTTGGTTCTTGATAAATTATTTTGATTATATTTTAAAGCGTCTTTTTTTATAAAATCATTTAATTTTTCATAATTGTCGTTTTTTGATGCGCAACAATCAAAATCTTTAACAGCATCCAACCACTTCTCACTAAAGAGATGTTTTTCATAACTTGTAAGTGGCATAAAAAAAATTTATTCAAAAATTATTCTAACATTGAACTGGAACCCAAAGCCCATTTACGAATTTCTTTAATTTCTTCAGGGGTAAGTTCACGGTTTAGATTTTTATGGAATATCTCTGCATCTAAATCCTTAAGTTCAGGAATATATTCCACGATTTCAGCCATCTTTCCTCACCTATTATATGTATATCATATGAATCATATACGTATGTGTATATATACATATAGGTATACTATAATAAAAAAATATATTAACAAGTCTACAAATGTATCTCAATGTACTGGTTTAATGTTGGTACTTATACAATATATTCAAGCTACGAATTGTGCTTTTTATATACCGATCTTACAAGCAATCATTATTCTTTGTTTTACATTGGTAACATTATATTCCGTGCCTTATTTCAGTGCAATGATTTCTCTTTTGGCTTTAGATGTTCCAACGTATAGTTGTATATAACTGTATCAATCTTATAATCTTCTCTTACCCTCAGTTTTGGAACAACACGGAACAACAAAAAGATTTAAATAGTATGTGGAACAACTGGGAACAACAAAGGAGGAAAAATATGGTAAAGTATAAAGCAAGTCCATCACGCTCTCAAGGGCGAGAATCTTGGTCGATCATTTTTAGACATCCGCTACGCAAGGATGCTAAGGGAAAAGAAGGTCTTAGGATTCGACGTGGTCTTGGTACCGCAGATGAAAATAAAGCTAAAGAACTTGTTCGTCAGATGAATGAGCTTCTTGACAACGTATCTTTTTGGAATATAAATGCCAAGCCTCTTGCAGAAAAACAATATGATGAAAGAATCGTATCTGCATTTTATGACTCACTTGAATCTGAACCCCAAGATTATTGGGCGATTCGAGAAGATCTATTACCTTTACCATCATCGAATGACGGCTATGTACGTGTTCTTTTTATTGGTGCAATAGGAGCAGGCAAGACAACTCTTTTGCGTCAGGTAATTGGCTTAGATCCTAAGCGTGATAGGTTTCTATCAACGTCCACTGGAAGAACAACTACCTCTGATATTGAAATAATCATGTCAGAGCCTCCATTCAAAGCCGTTGTTACTTTTTTTACCGAAGCAGAAACTCGCCTACTTGTTGAGGAATGTGTGATAGAAGCAGTCATTAATGCTTACGAAGGTGGAAATCAAAACAGCATAGCTAGACGTTTGTTAGAACACAAAGAACAACGGTTTAGGCTTAAATATCTCTTGGGTAACTACAAATCAGGTGATGAAATTCTAGAAGAAGATGATGATATAAACTCAGCATTGGATGATTCACAAGAGTACGAATCTCCAGAGCAAGAAATTCCAGCATCAGAAAAAGATAAATTAAATCAATCTCTCAATGACTATATAGAAAGCATCATTCGGATTGCAAATTTAACGAGGGAACGACTGAATAAACAAATTGCTCCTATATCGGAGCAGAATAAAGACAAAACTAATGAACAAGAAATTTTTGAAAAATTGCTTTTAGAAGAGGAAGAGTTTGATTCACTAGTTAATAGACTTATTGAGGACATCGAAACTAGGTTTGCACTTGTTCGTCAAGATTCAATTGAATACGACAGCGGAGATTGGCCTCAGTGCTGGAAATTTGAAACTGAAAACCGAGAAATATTCTTAGAAGAGCTTCGCAGATTCTCGGACAACTCTGCAGCTCTGTTTGGTCAGCTTTTGACTCCTTTGGTTCAAGGAATTCGTGTACAAGGGCCATTATATCCAGATAGAATATGGTCAGCAGAAGCACCTAAACTTGTATTGATGGATGGACAGGGTCTGGGGCATACACCGGACTCAGCATCTTCATTACCAACAAGCCTTACTCAGCGTTTTAAGGAATTAGATGTTATTCTCTTGGTTGATAATGCTATTCAACCAATGCTAGCATCTTCAATCGCAGTCTTACGGAGTGTAGGGGCAAGTGGGCATCACTCCAAGCTGGCAATTGCTTTTACCCACTTTGATGGCGTTGGCGGGCATAATCTACGGGATAGAAAGGCAAAAAAAGAGCATGTATTTAATGCATTAAGAAACGGGCTAGATATACTAAAGGATATTTTAGACCAACCTACGATTCGTCTAATGGAGATAGAGCTTGAAAATAGATGTTTTTTCCTTGGCCACTTACAAAAAAAATTAGGTGTTGACCAAAGAGGTACTAAGATAGAACTTGAAAGACTTCTTGACACGTTTAAATCATACAAAGTAGTCCTCCCTAAAGGGCCAGCAAAACCTATCTATGACGAAGCATATATTCTATTTGCGCTTCAAGATGCAACAAGAGATTTTCATACGAGATGGAGTTCACTCTTAGGACTGTCATATCAGCCAGGGATTCCTCCTGCACATTGGGCTACTGTCAAGGCTCTCACTCGTAGAATTGCTTACTTCCCGCCGCGAAACGACTTTGGAGGGCTGACGCCTGTTGGTGACCTCATATCCCGCCTAAGTGAAAGAATATCACGTTATCTATTTAATCCACTTGGTTGGACTAATAAAACACTTAGTGAGGAGGAAAAACAGTTAATCTTAATTGCAATTAAACAAAAGGTGAATAGTGATCTACATTCACTTATTCGTGATTGTTTGATTGAAGATCAGAAAAAAGAATGGGTTATAGCCTATGAGTATAGAGGTCAAGGATCAACTAAAGTCCGTGCAAGGGATATAAATGTAATCTATAATAAAGGTGCACCACTACTTGTTGAAGTACCTTCACCTGAATCCCTTAATTTTCTAACACGTATTAGAACCGTAGTTAATGAGGCTATACAATCAAGAGGAGGATTGGATGAAAATTTGTCGGATGCTATTTCTTTAAACACTGTTGAGACGCCTGGAATTGATAGTAAGAACTCAGATATAGAAGAACGGGATGCACGGTGATATTCTAGAACACAAACATATGGAATTTGATTACTGGCACCCGGCATCACGAATACATCCACTTAAATAATGAGAGTTACAACGAAAAGCATACGTGCCCTAAATCTCAGCGTCATGGTTGTTATGCTGGTCTAAAGAATTCTGATGGATGCACGAGAACGAGCGCATGACGGCAGTCGCTATACCCCGTACTTAATAAGTGCCGGGCTTGATAGCGTTTTTTGCCTATAAAGTTTTCTCTCTATCAGCACAATTTTGTGATGAAATGTATTTTTCCACCACTTCCCAGCCCTGCCCGACAGAGCCATGGTAGCAGCCAGAAGACCAGAGATGACCTTCGCACCATTCTCGAAGATGTGGGAACTCCTGTCTCAATATCCTGCTTGATCTTCCTTTGATCTTCCTGGCGATATAACTCAGGGAATACTTCGGAGGGTACTGGAAGAACATATGCACATGATCAACATTCACAGCTATATCTATAATTTTAATCCCCCATCTCCGCACATGTCCCTCGTATGATCGCCTCTGCAACAAAACCAACCTCGCCAGTAAGGATTTTTCCACGATATTTTGGTGTTATCACCATGTGGTCAGTAAGCAGGGAAACTGTATGCCTGTCGTGGCGAAGCTCTTTCTTTTTACCATATCTAGCCAAAACAAGATAATCAACCACGGAGGACACAGAGAGCACAGAGAGTTGTGATTTTTTTTCTCTGTGTCCTCTGTGCACTCTGTGGTTTATATAGTATTGTCAGATGTTATACAGGAGACTATAAGACCAATCTTAATTATCCCGAAATCCAATAAGAGAACGCAATGGACAAAATCGAATCCGCATGCAGGGAAATTGTAGAAAAGCTCCTGCAAAAAGAGATAACGAACGAGCAGGAGTTAAATGCAGCTAAGAAGGCAGTCAGCGTACGCTATAAACTCTCCTCTTTACCCAGCAATTCCCAAATCCTTGCAGCCGCAGAAGGGGAGGAGAAAAAAGAGGTCATCGATCTGCTCCAGCTAAAGCCTGTCAGGACGATCTCAGGCGTGGCTGTCATAGCTGCCATGACCTCTCCAGCCCCCTGCCCGCACGGGCTGTGCATTCCCTGCCCCGGCGGTCCAGGCTCAAAGTTCAACTCACCTCAAAGCTATATGGGCGCTGAACCCGCGGCCAGGCGTGCTTTTGAGCATGGTTTTGACCCTTACACTCAGGTCTCCTCGCGCCTGAGGCAGCTCTCGCAGATAGGGCATCCTATAGAAAAGGCAGAGCTTATCATAATGGGCGGCACTTTCACGGCGCGCACTCTGTGCTACCAGGAGTGGTTCGTGAAGCGAGCCATCGAAGCGATGAACGACTTTTACAGCCAGGATTGGAGAAAGAGCGGATATAACTCGATCGAGGATGTCCAGTCCGCCAACGAGCGCGCGCGCATCAGGAACGTGGGCATTACAATAGAGACAAGACCAGACTGGACCGAAAAGGAACATATTGATACAATCCTTAACCTGGGCGCGACAAAGGTGGAGATCGGGGTGCAGAGCACATACGATTTCATTCTTGCGGGGATACAGCGGGGACATACAGTTGCGGAAAGTGCAAACGCCAACATGAGGCTTCGCGACAGCGGGCTCAAAGTGGGGTTCCACATGATGCCAGGTCTTCCGGGCTCCACGCCTGATTCGGATTTGCGCATGTTCAGGACTCTGTTCGAGGATGAGCGCTTCATGCCTGATTACCTGAAAATATATCCCACGCTCGTGACCGAAGGGACGCGCCTGCATGGGATGTGGGAACTCGGGAATTATTCACCGCTTGAGGGAGAAGAGGCTGTGGAGCTGATTGCAAAGATCAAGTCCGTACTACCGAAATGGGTGCGCTTGCAGAGGATACAGCGCGATATACCCGCCTACCAGGTGCTTGCGGGAATAAAGAGGAGCGATATACGGGAGCTTGCGAAAAAAAGGCTGCTGGAGATGGGAGGAAGATGCCGCTGCATCAGGTGCCGTGAGGTGGGACACAGGGCGCTTGCGGGAATAGAGCCTGAGAACATTGAACAGGTCGAAGAGGAGTACCGCGCATGCGGAGGAAAAGAGTATTTCATCTCATTTGAGGATGCAGAGAAAGATGTGCTGATAGGGTTCATCAGGCTACGGTTCCCTCGTGAGCCGCACAGGCAGGAGCTTACTGGCGCAGCACTGGTACGGGAGCTGCATGTATACGGCTCAATGGTTCCTCCGGGCGGAAGCGCGAGCGAGGCGCAGTGGCAGCATAAGGGGTACGGCGAGGAACTCCTGGCGAGGGCTGAGGAGATAGCGCGCTCTGACGGGTACGGGAAGGTGGCGGTGACAAGCGCAATAGGAGTACGGGATTATTACAGGAAATTCGGGTATGGGCGTGAGGGTCCATATATGACAAAGAGGTTGTAATCCCTAAAGTCTCTTATTCATCCTGTGTATCAGTACTCCAATCCCTCCGCCTATTATGGCAGGTACTAATATGCTTAGAAGTCCGCCCAGGGTTTCATATAGTATTGGCAGTTTGTAATACGGTATTTGATGTGAGATGTACCCTGGAAGGGTGATTATCTTTACAAGCCATCCCGTCTCAAATACCTCCCATTCGTTCAAAAAGAACTGGTCTAATGACGCCAATCCCTACAATCCACCCGTTAATATGGGTGCTCCATACTCTCGCCATCTCTCTTCCAGATCGGTCATATATACAGTTTATCTGTTGTACCTGAGGGATAAGAACATTTTGTTCGAAAGGGCGCTGTGCTAACGAATACTTATCAAGGGCTTATCCTCTATAAAAACCGACTCAATCGGCAGCCTTTTGCATAACCCCCTCATTGCAGGCGCTTCAGTAGCATAATGGGTTGCATCGAATAAACAGAGTTCTCCGGCATAGCGGAGCGCATCATGCCTGAGCTCTCCAGAAACAAGCGCACTGGCGCCGTGTTCGAGGGCGATATCAATGTATTCCCTGCGAAAACCGCTTCCTCCGACCACCATGACTTTCTTTATCCCACCATCGCCGGTGTACTGCACATGGGTATCCAGCTTTTTTGCTATGAGAGAGGCGAACTCTGGGGCGCTGCACGGCTCTATCTCGCCCACTCTTCCCAGCTCAAGGGGTTCGATATTATCCAAGCCCAGTATATCAGCCAGTACATCGTTAACGCCTCCTTCAGCTTTGTCGTAGTTCGTGTGCATGGTGTAAATGGAGATCTCGCTGTCGATAGCTATCTTCAGCGTATCGGATAACCGCTTTGAGACCAGGTTTACGGGATCGAATATAAGTGTGTGGTGGGTGATTAGCAGGTTCGCGCCCAGGTGCGCCGCCTCGTTTAAGACATAATCCGTGGGATCAAGCGCCACTGCAATTCTCTGTACGTCGGCGGCGCGGTCGAGGACGAGACCGATCCTGCCGGTGTCGAAATCCTCAGCAAGTTCGGGAGGTGCTATGGCATTGAGGATCGGGATTATTTCATTAAGTTCCATGATTGTTTGTTATCCAGAGGTTTATTTATAGCTTAGTTTTAACAAAGATAGAGCTATGCGCAAAGTCGTTCTGTTTATTGCGTCCAGTCTGGATGGCTACATTGCGAGGACTTCCGGTGATGTTGATTGGTTGTTCACAGACCAGGATTACGGCTACGCTGATTTCTTAGCCGGTGTCGATACGGTCATAATGGGGCGGCGAACCTATGAACAGGCACTGTCGTTCGGGGAGTATCCGTACAAAGGCAAACAGGGCTTCGTATTCTCAAGAACGCGCAAAGAAAAGAGAGACGAACATGTGGCATTTATCTCAGGCGGTATCGCAAGCTTCATTGAGGGACTAAAAAAGAGTACAGGAAAGAACATCTGGCTGGTGGGAGGGTCTGAGGTCATTCATTCCTGCATGAGCCATGACCTGATAGATGAGTTTGTAATCTCTGTGCACCCCATCATACTTGGCGACGGTATCCCGCTGTTCCGTTCGCCCCTGCCTATGAGAAAGTTAAGCTTCCGGCATTGCAAGACTTTTGATACGGGCCTGGTACAGCTCACGTACGTCCGTCATCCTGCGCCTGAAAGTTCATTATAAATATCGGAGCTATCAGTGTGTATGATAGACACTCTGGATTTATACTAACGTGATTGATATAAGTAAGGTAATGAACAAATAAGATTAAAGGGGTTAAACATGGGAAATACAGGATTTGAAGAGTTACATTTATCAAAAGAGATACAGATGGCTATTGCAGACATGGGTTTTGAGGAGGCTACCCCTATCCAGATCCAGTCTATTCCCTATATGTTAGAAGGAAAAGATGTGATCGGACAGGCACAGACGGGCACAGGGAAGACTGCAGCTTTCGGGATTGCAACTTTAGAGAAGATAGATCCGGAAAATAAGGGAATACAGACTGTAATTCTATGTCCGACGCGGGAACTTGCGATCCAGGTTGCAGAGGAACTGAAAAAGCTATCAAAATATAAAAAGGGCGTTGAGATTCTACCCATTTACGGCGGGCAGCCTATAGAGCGCCAGATCAAGGCATTAAAAAAAGGTGTACAGATCATCATTGGCACACCTGGCAGGGTCATGGACCACATGCGCCGCCGCACTTTGAAAATGGACGGCGTAAAAATAGTCATACTGGATGAGGCAGATGAAATGCTGGACATGGGATTCAGGGAGGATATTGAGACAATCCTGAGGAAAGTCCCGAAGCAAAGGCAAACCATTCTCTTCTCTGCGACTATGCCCAGGACTATCCTGGACCTGACCAAGAAGTACCAGAACAACCCGCAATTTATAAAACTGGCACATAAGGAGATGACGGTTCCCGAAGTTGAACAATTTTATTTCGAGGTCAAACAGCAGGCAAAACCTGAGGCTCTATCCAGGTTGGTCGATCTTTATAACCTGAAATTGTCGCTTGTATTCTGCAATACGAAAAGACGCGTGGATGAGCTGGTAGATAATCTCAAGACAAGAGGATATCTGGCTGACGGGCTGCACGGGGATATGCAGCAGAAGCAAAGGGACAGCGTCATGTCCAGGTTCAGGAGAAGGGATATCGAGATCCTGGTGGCGACCGATGTTGCAGCACGGGGGATAGATGTAGGGGATATAGAGGCTGTGTTCAACTACGATATACCTGCGGATGATGAATATTACGTGCACAGGATCGGAAGGACTGCCAGGGCGGGAAAAGCGGGGCGCGCGTTTACCTTTGTGACTGGAAAGGAGGTATACAGGATAAGGCAGATACAGCAATTCACAAAGACCAAGATCATAGCGCAGAAAGTTCCTTCTGTTAGCGATGTCGAGGAGATCAGGACGAACATGCTTTTAGAGAAAGTGAAGGGAACTGTTGATGCCGGACACCTGGGAGAGTATAGCAATCTGGTTGAAAAACTTATACAGGAGGATTATACTTATTTAGATGTGGCTGCAGCTCTGTTAAAGATGGTGATGGGCGAAGGGGGGAAGGAAGAAGCAGTGCAAATGAAAAGGTGATATTAATCTATGAAAACGGGAAGGGCAACTACAGTTCAAGCCCATGGGAACAAGGACGTACCCAAAGGACTGATGCGTAAAATAATCCGAGGAGATATAGTTTGATCTCAACAATACTAATACTGTTTATCGGCTGGCCTGGCATTATATCCTCATTAGCAATCTCAATTGCAGGAATTATAAAAAGCAAACCTCTATGGTTGATAATTGGTGCCATACTGGCTATTCCCTTCTCCTGGTACCTCAGTGCAACACCTCTATTAAGGCATATAGGACTTCTCCTGCCATTGTTTCAAGTTGGGGCTGCTGTGGCGATATACAGGCACGTTATATGGTTGGCATGGTTACTTCTATTACCTCTTGCATGTATTGCTGGTTGGTTGGGGATCGCTGTACTCACACAATAGAATATGCTTAATTGAGAGATAGAACCTTTTTTAAATATCCCGGTGATTAGAACTATCATGTGCGGCATATCAGGCGCAGAAGGAAAGGATTCTGAAAAACTTGTAAAAAAGATGCTCGAAGCAGTAAAGCACCGGGGACCCGACAGCTCCGGCATCCACTCTACGGGCGATATCACCTTCGGCAATGTCCTCCTCAAAATTACTGGCGACAAAAGCCAGCCTATCCACAATAACGGCACGCTCACCTACAACGGGGAGATATACAACTTCAAGGAGATAGCAGAAAAGCTTGGCATAACAACGGACTCGGATACCGAGGCGCTTTTCAACCTGATAGAATCAAAAGGCGTGGAAGCTGCGATAAAAGAACTGGACGGCGACTACGCGTTCGCTTACACTGAAGAAGGAAAAATACACCTTGCGCGTGACCCGGTGGGCGTGAAGCCGCTCTATTACGGCAGCAACGGCGCGCTGTTCGCCTTCGCATCGGAGAAAAAAGCGATTTTTTCGATAGGAATCAGAGAAATTTCCGCACTCAAATCGGGGCATATGCTTTCATACAGCGGCGGGAGTGTTATCGAGAAAAAAGTGATGGAGTTTAGAGTGGGCGAACGGATATCAGATGAGGGCGAAGCCTCAGGTGCAATTTTCAATACGATAGAGAGGGCTGTGAAAAAACGGCTCTATAATCCATGTGCAATCGCATTCTCAGGCGGACTTGATAGCTCATTGATCGCGGCGTTCTGCCCTAGTGCTGAACTTTATTCAGTGGGCATGAAGGGTTCCCATGATATCCTCCAGACTGAGAAAGCTGCCAGTCTCCTCGGCTTTGGGGATAAACTGCACTTGCACGAGCTTACGATAGAGGAAGTTGAATCTGCACTCCCTGATGTAATAAAAGCCATAGAATCAACAGACCCGTTAAAAGTAAGCATAGCCATGCCGCTGTTCTTTGCCTCCAAAGATGCGCATGAAAACGGGATTCGCGTTATGCTCTCAGGTCAGGGCGCGGACGAGCTGTTCGCAGGGTACAAGCGGTACGAATCCATGAACCCTGATGAACTTGAGAAGGCGCTCCGAAACGACCTTGATAATATTGCAGCCAATAATCTTGAACGGGACGACGCCGCCACGATGTCGAACGCCGTCGAACTGAGGGTCCCTTATCTTGATAAAGAGGTTGTGGAACTTGCCCTGAGGATTGCGCCAGAGCTTAAAGTACGCGCCGGTGTGCGCAAATACATACTGCGCCTCGCAGCAGGAAGACTCCTGCCCCGGGAGCTTGCCTGGAAGGAGAAGAAAGCGGCACAGTACAGCAGCGGGATATATACGGCGCTGGAGAAGCTCGCAAAGAAAAACGGTTATAGGGATGAGAGGTTCCTGGGGAGGTACCTGGAACATTTGAGTTCAGCTTTTTGAAAAGCACACAAATAAGGAAAAATCCTACCTCAAATACAAAAAGTTCTGTCCGTTGAGCCCTATTACAGGATGGTAGCTGACAGCCAGGTTCACCTTTGCGTTATTCCTGTCTATAACTACTTCCCTGCCAAAGTAGGCATACTCATACCCGTATATATTGAACATGGATTCTTTCTTCAGCATTTCGTCGGTTTGCGGGTCAACGAAATACCAGTCTTTGTCCAGGACGACAGCAGCCAGCATATGCCATTCGTTCTGCCCTCTCACAGCGCCCGTCAATCCCACGGCATAGACCTCAAACCCGGCGGCAGTAGCGTTTTTGAGGAAATCTTTCGTAAACTGGGAACATACGTACTGGTCTGCATATACTTTTGAATTATCGATTACGTAAGAGTGTTTGTTCGTCTCGTCTGTTTTAAGCCATGAAACGAAGCTATCGAATTTTGTCGGCTTTGCTGTAGCAGCAGGCACGGAATGAGAATAATTTATAGAATCTGTAGAGTTAACGTCACCCGTGGAATTTGATGAACCTGTAGCATCAGCAGAAGGAGTTACATTCGCAGAATTAATCTCCCTCGCACCGGCATCCCTGGCATTATCGGATGCAGGGATTACCTGCTTTTGAACAGGTTTTTCTTCTATGCACCCTGATAATATGGTTCCGATAATCAGTACGAATATTAATAACTTCTTCATTAAGTCTTATAAACGTCCTCAGGCTCAAATAATTTCTCGCCTATTACTTTGCCCTCGATTGTCCTGTAGAAACAGGACCGATAACCTGTATGGCAAGCGCCGCCTATCTGCTCCACTTTGAGCAGCACGGCATCGGCATCGCAGTCTATCAGTATGTCATGGACTATCTGCTCGTTGCCTGAACTCTCCCCTTTCATCCAGAGTTTGCGTCTGCTCCTGCTCCAGTAATATCCCCGTTTTGTCTCTATGGTCTTCTGGAGCGCTTCCTTGTTCATGAACGCCACCATAAGGACCTCGCCTGTTTTATAATCCTGGGCTATCGCTGTAACAAGACCGTCTTCAAATTTTAAGTCGTTGAGGTTCATACCCCCTCTGGATAACCTGCAAGCTTAATAATTTATCCGGCTTATCTTTCTATTTCTGAGCAGCCACAAAAGCTATCCTCGCATCAACATGCCGCCCCTCATGGTGGCATTTCTCACCGCATGCGCGGAGCATCTCCTTTGGCGGAGTCTTGTTGGCAATCTTATAGGCTTCCAAGCCAGGAGTAGGTCGCCCTTCAACGAAACATTTGTTACCGCATATGATAAGTTTATCCTCAGGGGGCGCTCTGTTGGCAATCTTATAGGCTTCTAAACCCGGGTAAAGCTGCCCTCCCTCAAAACACCTGTCGCCGCATACGACAAGCTCTTCCTCTGGAGGTTTTTCATCAACGAGATTATAGGCTTCAATGCCCTGGTGCAGTTTTCCATCCAGCAGGCACTCCCTGCCCATCGTAACAAGCCTTTCTTTTGGAAGCGGCGTTCCTGTTATCTTGGAGGCTTCAATTGCAGAGTAGATCTTTCCTGAATCAAGGTATTTATCAACATAGCCGATAAGAACCTCTTTTTTAAGCTCTATCCCGGCAGCTCTGGAACCGTCCATAGCCTTTGTCATCCATCCCTGCTCAAGATACTTATGGATATATACTTTAAGCTCCTCCTCCAAGAGCGGCGTTCCCGTGACCCTGGATATCTCTATGGCATCGCTCATCCACCCCGATTCAAGGCGTTCTTTGATATATGATCTGGTCTTTTCTTCGCTCATAGCCCGATAAAATATATTCTATACCTTCTACTTATTAGCTCTTTGGGTGCCTTCGCCGGGTCAGATAGTTGGAGCAGGCGCTGATGGTTAATCTGTAAAATTGTAAAACCGCTTCAATCTCTCAATGCAGTAGCGATGCATTCTTCCGTCGTTCCCAGTATGCTTTTCACGCCGCAGAGATTTGGCACGTATTTGTGCGCCTTCCCCGAACTCACCATCATGCATGTGAACCTCTCGCTCGCCGGGGAAACCACCATGCAGGTATCACAGAAGACTTTTGCACCGCTTTTCTCGATACGTTTTACCAGCCCCGGATGTTTGTTCTTGATAGCGCGCGAGGTGCATACCCATACCTCTTTTTTTACCTTTTTCCCATCCAGGAGCTGCGCCAGTCTCTCAAGCTCGTCCGCACTGCTGTGGGGACAGCCGAACGCAATCAGGTCAGGTTCTCCCTTCGTGTACACCTCTTTTATCTGCCTCTCCTCGATCGTTATCTTTTCCTTCGGGACTTCGTATTTCCCAGCCTCCGGCGTTATGCCGGACACGTGGTACAGCGCCACTGCGCCCGAGGCTGCCATAGCCGCACCCAGCGATTTAAGTTCGTCCCTTGAGGATGCAGACTTAAGTTTGAAGAGAGGCACCCTGTCCCCGACAATCCCGCCCACGATATACCCCAGCGCTCCGTAATCTGAATCCTGGAGCTTTGTATCAACATGGATCAAAATATCGGGTTTTCTGTTCTCGTCCAGATGATATCCAAAATTCGGCGTCTTGCCCACCAGCGCTGCGGCAAGTGCGCTCGGTCCACCTTCCCTGTTCGTTCTTGCGCCGATGACCGAATTGGCGTACGAGATGGCTGAGGATTCACTCCACGCTATGTGATCCCCGAACCCTGCCAGATTGTCAAAGACACTGTACGGCGTGCAAGTGCACTCCGTTCTCACGCCGAGCGCCTCGTAAGCTCTGATAATCTTCTCCTGTTTATCCGCAAAATCCTCGCTTATCCCCATTTCTCTCCAGCAATCCCTGTCCATACCAGCAGGGTTCAGGATGGAGGGCACTGCCACTTTTCCTTTCAAATCGGATATCCATTCAAGCCCTGCCTCACCTATCGTCTTGTACGAGACGCCTGCTATCTGGGCGCTTTTTATCGGGATAAGCCTGTCCGCACCGTAGATGTCGCCGAGGGCGGCGAGTATCTCCATAGCTTTCTGGTACGTAGCGCCGCGCTCCCCGTTGATGAGTTTTTCTTCTTCAGGTGTGAGGTACATCTATGCCTCCATGAACGGAGCGCGGTGACAAGTGAAATATAAGAATTTCACCGCAGAGGGCGCAAAGTTCGCAAAGAGAGTTACTGCTTCGCTTTGCGTTCTCTGCGTTCTTTGCGGTGAGCTTATTATTAACCGCAGATGAACGCAGATGAACGCAGATACCCGATTAATAAAAGCCATGTTTTCTTTATATTTGTCAATTTTATGGATAGATTCAAGAATATCGTTAAGATGTGCTTCATGCGTTCGCTGCATATTTTACACACCCAAGAATATATGGCTTTAAATCCGGTTTAATTGAGTCATGCATTACAAGATCAACTTTACATTTGAACAGGTCTTCTAAAAAGAATTTAAGATCCATGTAGTTATCAAATGTTACTTTACCTTTTTCAAATTCTACCAGTATATCGATATCGCTGGTGGGTTTTTGTTCGTTTCTAAGATATGAGCCGAATAACCCGATTTTTTTAACGCCGTATTTTTTTATAGTGGCTTTATTTTCTTCGAGTTTGGTTAATATATCTTTAAAGGCCAACATTTTAATTTCCTTTTTTAGGGTGAATGAGACTTGGCTTTCCGCTCCTGAATGCTTTTTAATAAAAATGGTGCTGCGTCTTCATATGTCTTCCCTGATTTTATGCTGTTACAAATAAAACAACATGTCTTAAGATTTTCTTTACTATGTTTCCCGCCTTTGCTTTGGGGAATAAAATGATCTAATGTAACATTTTCTGGGGCAACTTTTTCTCCACAATATTGACAAATCCATTTATCTCTTTCAAACATTTCGCGCCTTTTTTCTGGCTCATTAAAATAATCCTCTTCTTTATTTTGGGATAAAAAACTCACCATTTTCTCAGCCACTAAAGGAATATCTTTCGGTAAATTAACTATATAGAGTGTTCCTTCTCTATTTGAGTCACCAATTTTAATACATCCTTTTTCTTCAAGATTTTTTAAAACTTCAGACATATGATGATAAGCTGTCTGTTCTCCCCGTTGTGGTTTTCCATGTCCAGTTGCTATGGTTCTTTTACCAACTCGTACCTCTGTAACGCCATCTCTTAGAAAGGAATTACGAAGTAGATAAAGATAAACCGATGTCTCGTAAGGGTTTAATTCTGGCAATAGGAAATCTACAAATTGTTCAATTATAACCTTTATATTTTCTTCCATGTTCATCCTTCAATAACAAATTCTGTGTTGTAGATAACTCTTTCATATTAAAAATGAGGTCATATTGGGACTTCATCAGGTTTGAAAACCTTAATTTTATGCGATATCTGGTCAAAATGGCTATCGTAAGTCACAATACCATCGCAATTCTCGACATGAGCCGAAATCGCATGAGGGATATCGGTTCTATCGCTCATGTGAAAGCTATCCTGATATATTATTCTCTTCTCTCGCGAAAGAAGCTCTGTAATTTCAATATTTTCGATATCAAGAACTTCTTTTAGCATTGTAAGACCGATTCTACGCGCAGTTTTTTCATCTTCGTAGTCGAAAGGGAGCAAGAAAAGTTCATGGATCGAATAAAAAGATATGACAAATGTAACTGTTTTTCCTTTAGCGTTCTTGATAAGTTTTCTGCACTTCGAGTATCGCTCTACATCCTTATCTTTGAAAAAAGTTAATGCCGCCAGGATAGTTGTATCAAGATAAAGTCTCATCTAAATCAGAGCGTCTATTTTTTCAGGATTGTCAATCACATCTGCCAGAGTTTTTGACAATATCAATGCCAATGTAGAAATCCCCTGTTCTTCAAGTAATCTGGTGCTTCTTGCTCTGGCTTTATGAACAGCTTCTACAAGATCGATTTTTTCGGAATTCATATTACAATCTATTTTATAATAGTACTTTATCCTTTAATATAGTTATGTTGTTTTTGGTTTCATGATCATTTCAGGTCGTTTCACCCTCTCGAACTTCCATCTCTTGCTCAAATCCATCGTAGCATCTATTCCCATCTTCGTCCCGATACCGTTCTCCGAGCGCGGATCAAGCGTGCTGCCCCTCACGTTCGGATAAATGTATATGTCCTCATCGCCCTTCACCCTGGTCGCTATAGCAAACTCGATATCGTTCGGGTCGAGGATATTGATATCTTCGTCCACGATCACCACATGCTTCAGGCTCTTATCTGCTGCGAACGCTGCCTCGATTGCTTTCTTCGCCTCTTCATCGCTCTTCTTGTGTATCTGCACCGCCGCGTGGAAATAATAGCATCCACCGGGCGTAAGAGCCACGTTCCTCACATCAGCCACTTTTTTCACTTCGTTATATATGAGCGGCTCATACGGGATGCCCATGAGTATGTTGTGCTCGCTCCCAGCCGGCATGAGGGCGTGATAGATGGGGTCGCGCCTGTGCATCATGTTCGTCAGATAAATGACAGGCTGTTTCCTTGTCAGGTCGTAGGTGCCGCTTATATCCACGAAGGGTCCTTCATCCACGAGCTCTGTCGGGTGTATATATCCTTCCAGCACAATCTCCGCGTGCGGGACCTTGATGCCGTTCTCGCACTCGAATAATTCGATAGGCTCGCCTTTTAACGAGGAAGCGTATTCGAACTCCTTTCCCTCAGGAACGCGGGTCGAGACAGCAAAAAGCGTTACCGGGTCGATGCCGATTACAATGGCAATGGGCAGCGGCTCACCCTTCTCTGCGGCTTTTTTATGGAGGTTGTAAGTATGCCGGAATTCCACGAGGCGCGCCGCAAGCTTATCTTCCCCTATCACTCTGAGCCTGTGGATGGAAGCGTTCATGACCCCCTCGTACTCAGATACCACCACGCCGGCAGTAATATACGGGGCGCCGTCCCCTTCAAAATGCGTCAGTATAGGGAGCTTTGAGAGGTCGGGTTCTCCAGTGACCTCTTTTGCGGGCGAATCCTGAACGAGCTTTACATCCCCTTCAGGTGGATGTGAGGAGAGATGCTGTATTATCCTGTCAGGCGCTACACCGAGGGCTTCTGCAAGCAGCTCTTTTGAGGAGAGGATGTTCATGACAACCCTGGAACCGTTCACGTCGGTGAACAGCGTGGTCTCACTTCCGACAGCGGCTGATACCTCGTAAACAGGCGAAAGGGGCTTTTTAACCTCCCTGAGCTTCCCCTCAGCCCTGAGCTGTTCTAAGAATCCCCGCAAACTCATCCCTTCCACCGCTTGTACAGGTCATGCTCGATACCAAGCAGGTCAAGAGCGCGACCTGCCATGAAATCTATCATATCATCAACTGATTCTGGCATGGGGTAAAAGGCAGGACATGCCGGAAGTATCACGGCGCCAGCCTCTGCCGCCCTTCTCATGTTCTCTATATGGATCAAATTTAAAGGCGTCTCCCGTACCATCAGGATAAGGGGACGTTTCTCCTTCAGGCAAACATCGGCAGCCCTTGATATCAGGGTATCCGACATCCCGGAGGCTATCGAGGCAAGCGTTTTCATACTGCACGGAGCTACGATCATACCTCTCGATTTATGCGAACCGCTCGCTACAGGAGAGGTGAAATCATCATCTCTGTATATATTGTCGCCCAGCGACTCTACATCGCGAACTGAGAGTTCTGTCTCGATCTGGATAAGCTGTTTTGCGGGCTCTGAGATAATAAGATGGGTATTGAATCCCCCCATGTTCCTCAGAGCCTCAAGCAGACGTATGCCGTACTGAACACCTGAAGCGCCGCTTATGCCTATTACGATCTCGTTATTCATAGGGTATAGTAGGTTCACTTTATTTGAATAGTTTTTGTTAAGTATTTGATTATAAGATTAGGCTTAAATAGATACTATTCCAATCACTGGACATGTACCAGATATTATATGATATTGCTCTGCGTCTCGGTCTTGGCATCATTCTTGCCGCTTTACTGCTGATGTTGATGATAACATTGCGGACAATATTCTATAATTATAACAAGGAGACCAATATCATTGTTATTGCAATCCTGGTAGCGCTGATTATATACGCTCTCGGCGATGTCGCATTAGATATCCTGCACATTTGATTTTTTCCTTCTTAGCCTGCTGAATAACCTTTTTATGCGGCTTTTGCTGACGTTCTTTATCTTTACCCTGAGATAGCCCCGTTTTGAGCTTATAACCATCTTGAACACAGCGTCCTCCGGGCAGGATTCAAGGAAATTCTTGATCTCTCCTGCCACCGTTTCCTTATTCACTCCTGTATATTCAACGCTCATACTTATTCTGCTACAATCGGGATTGATATATACCTATCCTTCTCATCTGCGTGGAAATATATTTCTTCTCCAATCATCACAGGTATGTAATTCCAGTGCATTCTATCAATCCTTTATCCTCTTTATTATCATCAATCCAGCCGCAATTACAACCAGTATTAAGAAAATAGCGAGGATCTCTCTGTAGTTCGTTCTTTTATTAGGACTGAGTATGAACTGCCTGTCAGAATCAAGGGATATACGCTCTTCAAACGTTCTGTCCTCGCTTGCTGCTTTAAGCGTAAAGCTTGCATTCAGCGGAAGCCCGGAGAATATAAGCTCGGAGTCTGTGCCCTCCGAAACCTTCCGGTTATCACTCCACAGCGAGACGCTGTACTTTGTATCGGCTTTTATAAATATACTTGCATAATTCTTTAGGTTGATGGTTTTACCGTCAGCGTACTGCAGGCTGTTGGGAAGGTCAAGCACGCTCAGGAGCGTTGGAGCTATGTCCTCCTGTCCGTATTCTCCTTTTATAACGCCCTGATTGGTGTTCCGGGATAGTACGACGAGGGGTATCCTCAAGCTTTCATGCGCGGATGCATATTTCTCAGATGAATGCCCGCCCCTTCTGGCGTTTTTAACGGCAAAAGACATGCCGTGGTCGGCTGTGAAGAATAAAGCGATATTTTTTTCAGAGGCAATCTCATATATAGGATAGAAATCGCTATCAAGGTCTTCTATCAGCTTGTAGTAATCATCTTCTCCCAGGTTGTGACCTCCGCTGTCTATCGCTCCAACGTTTACGGTCAGCAGGAACCGCTGAGAAGGATGATTTTTAACCATGGCTTCAGCAACTGCTCTGGCTGTGTCGATACCCCATTTATTATAGGCTGAATACTTCTCCCTCCCGGATTTGTTGTCAAGATAGAGAGGAAGTCTCGTTTTCCAGTCGTACATCACCTCGTAGATGCCTGTGGGTGCCTTTTTTGCCTGGATCGACATCAGCGGCTCGTCGATGGAGTTATTTTCTGCGAACAGTATTATATCCTGCTCCTCGCGCATGTTCCGAAAATCGCCTTTTTCCATCACTGCAAGGTTTATGAAGCCGTGATCCCTTGTAATATCGTAAATGGTCGCATCAGGATAACCGACTATTTCTTCGTTCGCCTGCGAATAGCCAGTGACGATGACGGAATGGGCTATTCCCGTTACAGGATACGGGGTCTCTATATCCGCGACACGGGCTCCGGAAGTCAGGTTTGAAGTAGCTGCTTTTGAAAGCACGCTTCCGTCAAGCGCATAAGGGGTGAATTCGGGATAATAATATGACGAGCCAAGACCATCTACTATGAAAAGAATTGCTCCATTGGGTCGTTGAGCGTTGTTTAACGTTACCTCGGATACACCCAGGGCAGTATCAGCAAGTGAAAACAAAATCAAAATGATTATGATATTCTTGAGTTGCATAGCCCCACTGAGAAGGAATTACTATTTAACCGTATCCAATTTTTTCGAGATCTTCTCTTTCAAAAGCCTGCTTATCTCCTGTCCGCTTACCTTGCCCCTTAAGTCTTTCATGACCACTCCCATCAGCGGACCTACGGAATTCAAGCCTTTTTCTTTGATGAAATCCATTTTAGATTCTATGACTTTATCGATAACTGTCTCCAGGTCACTGGTCTCTACAACCCCGATGCCCAGGGATTGAGCCGCCTTATCGACTGAGAGTTCGGGTTTATTTGCACTCGTTTTGAGTATACTGCCGATGGCTTCGTTCGGAATCCTGCCCTCTGACTGGAGTTTGAAGAGCTGGACGAGATGCTCTTCTTTTATGTTATTTACAGGTACGGATTCCTTCTCAAGCTCATACAGCGTCGTCTCAAGCGTGCGTACTACCATGGTCGGGTTTGCGCCGGGGACCTTCGCCATTATTGTCTCAAAAAGAGGCATATTCTGTGAGCGCGCTATCTGCCCCGCGAGTTCCTCGTTCAATTTGAACTGCCTCATATACCTTGCTTTTCTCTCCTCTATGAGCTCGGGCAGCTTTATGTTCCGTATCCGTTCCTCTGTTATCTCCACGGGCGGGACATCGGTCTCAGGGTACATGCGCGCCGCGCCGGGAAGCGGTCTCATATAAGCGGAATTTCCATCCGGAAGTGCGCGCCTTGTCTCTTCAGGGATGCATTCAAGTGCTTCACGCGCACGGATGATTACAGCTTCAAGTGCACCTTTAGCTCTCTCTTTTGCATCCGCGACCATGATGACGCAATCGCCATCCTGCGCGCCCATGGCATTCCTGAGCGCCCTCACTTCTTCCTCCGTGATGCCGTAGTTCGGCAGCTCATCTGTATGGAAAATGCCTCCAACGCCTGATTTTTTGGCGCGGTCCGAGAATTCAGTGCCGAGGCGTCTCCCCGGCTGGATCTCTTTTCCCACAAGCCCTGCGAACCCGGGCAGGTTTATAGCAAGTACAGAGCCTCCTTTAAGCGCTTTTAATATCACTTTCGACGAGGTGTTAGCAAATACATGTGTTACGTCCACTATCTTATCTGAAACTGAAGCCCTCCGTTTGATAAGCTCCTTTTTTATCTCTAAAAGTACGAACTGCCTTGCAGCTTCCTGCTCCACTATCGCCTCTATCAGATCAAGCTCCTGCACGCCTTTTATCTCCACTCGCGCGCCTTCTGCTATTGAGATGTTGATATCCTGCCGTATCGTACCTATGCCGCGCTTTACCCTGCCCGTGGAGCGCAGGATCATCCCCAGCTTCTCCGCCACTTCCCTTGCATGCGCGGGTGAGACTATGTCGGGCGCAGTACCGATCTCAACTAACGGGATTCCGAGGCGGTCAAGCGAGTAGATTACGGAATCCACCTTATCCTCTATCTTCTGCGCAGCCTCTTCCTCAAGGCAGAGCACATCTATTCCCACGCGACCGCCGGATGACTCAAGAAAGCCTTTCGTAGCTACAAGGTCTGTCCTCTGGAAGCCTGAGGTGTTGGAGCCATCGATGACGATTTTGCGCATGGTGTAGAGTTCGTCCACGATATGCATGTTCAGCATGCGGGCTATGACGAGCGCGTATTGAAGAGCCTCCTGATTCAGTTCGCGCGGCGGCTCTTCATCGTTCTCCACAAGGCAGGTTGTGTCGTATGCTTTGTAGATGAACCTCTTCGTGAGCTTTACTTCTTCAAGTGCGGCTTTATCGACCACGCCCATCTCGCTCTGCGTTGGGCGGAGGTACCTGAAAAACTCGAGATTGGATTCCTTCACGTCGCGGAGGAGGGTCGGGCAGCCGCAGAAGAGTTTCTCTTTCGTATCGAGCTGCTGGTGTATCTCAAGCCCGGCTTTCAATCCGAGCGCCCTGTAGTCTAAGCTCATGGGCTTCACTGATATGTTGCAAGATATAAAATGGTTGTTGTTCGCCTTTGAGGGAGCAGGAAGGGAATGCAGCCTACTTCTTCCAGAACATCCACCATTTCCTCGGCGCTGGCAGGGGCTTGAAAATCTGGCTTGAGAGCTTCTGGTACTCAAGCTGCATGAACCAGAGCTGGCTTTGCATGTCCTTTACCCTTTCGCCCATCAGCCGCAGTATATCCTCTTTATGGGTTAACTCGCTTCGCAGGGCGTCGTTCTCTTCTCTGGCTCTCACTGTGTCTGTAGTATTCACGGCGTATTCGGTTTTATTCAAATCTTCAGCAGGTTTGTCCGAGAGGTATTCAACCAGAATATTGCGGTAAAATTCTGATTTGGATGTCTCTCCTCTTTTTGCCTCTATCTGCTGGAAAATCTCCTCGTCCACCCGGATCGTTATGGTCTTCATCTGAATAACTCCTTATTCAGGGCGGATAATATTGAATACAGGTATAAAATCTTAGCTAAAAAGTTTGAGCCTCAGACGCCAACGAACCGCATGTGTCTCCTGCCGGGCGTACGGTACTCAATGCCAATAAAAAAGATCAGGGGAATTTTTTAACTTCCCCATGCCGGCTCAGGAGACGCGTATTTCCTTACCCTGAAAGCATCATAATATGCCGTGTTGCCTGAATAATCGCCGCTGTATATACCCAGCCATGTATTTGTAAGGCTGCAGCTTGCTGTTTTGGGTATAGTTTGCATTAAATTTCCGTTGCGGTCATAAAGTTTCATAACCAAAGAACTTCCGGAAATTTGTGCCTGCAGCATATACCAGTTATTAATTGTCCACCCGGTTCCTGTAAGTCTTGTCTCCGGAGCGCACCCTACATAATGCAGATTATGTCCTGCTGGACCCCAATTTAGATACTCAAGTTTAAAATAATTTACAGTATTTAAATTGCTGCTATCCCTGAATGTAACACCATAGTTTATAGTTCCTCCAGCATCATATAGCGGTTTCACGTTAGCCTCAATTACGATGTTATCTGCCGCAACATTAGCAATAATATGAGTCTGACCACTATTGTTATTACTTTTTAAAACTTTACCCGTGCTGCCGTCACGCTGTGTAGCTGATACTAATGTGTATCCGCCTGCAAACAAATTCCAGTTATTAGCCGTCCAGCTGTTATCCTCAAAATCATCTCCGAAAAGGAATGTATTATGGATATTGCTCGACGATGAAGCGAAACTGTTGCCATAATACAGATAGATACTGGCAGTATTGGGGCTGGCTGGAATGGAATCCACCTCGACCCAGACGGTTGCGTTTACTCCCGGAGTGTAGGATTCTATCCAGTAGTCAAGTAAAGTAATTCCATCTGATTTTGTGAATCTTAAATCGCTGAAATCACTCTTAGCGTTGCCTCCGAGATAGATGTTGCCGGGCGTATCAGTTCCGGTGCTGTTGTAGACGGTGAGCTTCATCTGGTAGTTTGTCTGTGCGCCTGCTGTTGAGCCGGTGATATTCTTCTGCTTTCTGTAGTCCCAGCCGGATATGGAATTTCCATTCAGAGTGACTGTACCATTTGTTGCAGAACCGATATTTGAGTATGTTGCATTGATATGGAATGTAGTTTCTGGGATTGTATTTTTAACAGTTAAATTCCATGAGACAGTTCGTGAGCCTAGAGGCGGTATATTTCCTAAAAGTGTCATCCCGTATCCAGAATCAATTGTGAAGTTATCTTCTATAGAGCTTCCAGGTGGTGAGGTTAAATTTAAAGAAACGATAACACCAGATGCTACCTCACCTCCAGTATTATTCACAGTTGCAGTTATTTGGATCTTGTCGCCCGTAGATACGTTTGATTTATTGCTAAATGCCCTAACATTTACAGACGGTTTATCGGTATATAGGTTGATGAAACCTCCAAACTCCTGGGTGGAGTCCCAATGGGATTCGGCTTTAACCTGCAATTTCCAATCTCCCGATGTAATGCCTGAGGGATTGTAATAATTAATTTGCTCAATGTTCTGCTGCCAGCTATTAGAAGACTCAATTAAAGTTCCACTGGGGTCTCTCAGTTCTATATCGATATCATTTTTTAATGCCCCCCAATTCGGATCTGTGGTTGTGGTAGGTGGATCGTTCCAGACAACGGTGGCTTTTATATAGTGATAGGTGTTATCGCTTGGTACTGTAAACGTATAATTCGCAACAGAGCCAGAAGTGTTTAACGAATCTCCAAAATACCAGTTTTTTCTTGTTGAGCCGTTGTATCCTATGGCCTGGTATAAATCCACTTTTCCATAGCCTATGTCGTCATCTACATGATTTTCTGTGTGGTTTGCAATACGATCATTGTCTCCAATGTTGATTCCGCTTCCAACAATCATGGCTTTGACCATTGCAGCGTTTCTATCTGATTTAGCGAAGTTGTAATTATCAATGATCAGAGCTGCTATACCGGATACATGCGGGGCAGCCATGCTTGTTCCTGTCCTTCTGTATAAATCATTATTTTTATAAGAACAACTCCCGTTAACTAATGGTAAATACGAGCTTTGGTCATCTGTTTTACCTCTTGCAGAGACAATCCCATCACCCCGGTCATCTGTACAATCAGTATTCCAAGCGCCACCGGGTGCCACAACCTCTGGCTTATCTCTACCATGTTCAGAACCATTATCACCTGTATCCCCTCTACTGCTATAATACGCCAAATCATCAATGTCTTCATCTGCGTATGTATTTTTTACAGTCACATTGGTTTCTTCATGATACCAATGATTCGTCGCCCCCACAGCAATCACATTTTTAGCAGTTGCTGGATTGACTATACTATAGTATCCATGATACTGTCCTTCATTTCCAGCAGCATTTATAAACATTGTGCCATTTCTTGTCGCCCAATCAGCCTTCTGCTCCCATATACTTGTGCCATCACTATTAAGAATAAAATCGTTCCCATTTTTTGTCCCTAAGCTCATGCTTATTATTTGGGCTCCTGTATCATTTGCCGCATGGTCCATGGCGTCGTATATTTGTTGATTAACATCGCCAAGTGGTGTGCAACTACTCGGCGACCCCGGTCCAGGGCATCCTGTAGCTTTTAAAACTGCTAATTCAATATCTGGAGCTACACCTTCGTATCCTGAAGGTGAACTGTAATTATTCGTAATTATTCCAACAACAAGGGTACCATGTCCCTCCTCATCTTCCGCATAATTATCATCTGGCCAGTTATCTCTGACATCGAGCTCATAAATTGGTCGGGGAAGATAGGGATGGTGATGATCTATCCCTGTATCAATTACTGCCAGCCTAACTCCTGAGCCTTTTAAACTTGGGTTTATATTATTTCTTATATAACTTGACATTGTCAGATTACCTCCCTCTTTTATGGTGAGATAATTTAGCCGAATATCGAGCTTTATGTTTTTGCTCAATCAATTTTAAGATATCCCTATCACTCACCCTTCTTTTT
>JAPMTX010000155.1 GCA_026552855.1 Candidatus Methanoperedens sp.
GCCTTATATCCACTCTCAACAGTCTGACAAACTTCTTAATATATATCCCCTCAAATTTATATGGGGGTTAAGAATATTTAAATATATTTGAATGGTTAATGTGACAATGTCAAGTTAATAATAAATCATAATATGAGGGCATAAAAGTTACCGGCGGTTTTTATTAATCTATAGTAAGTACCGTAAATTTAAATAACCATAGAAATAGACAATAAAGCTGGGGAAGCATTTTGGCAAAAGTTTAGAAAAGGCTTGAAGGATAGATGCAAAATATCATAATCATGTGGTCTTTTTAAAACAGCTCTCGTCTTTCTCTGTATATGCCTCGGCTTTTTCCCAGATGGTGAAGAACTTCTTCCTCAATTCCTCAGCAAGCTTTGTATCCCTGATATTGACCACAGCAAAAACTTCATCAGGAGCTAACGGGTTTAGCATCTGGAGCAGGATATTTTCCCGGTCTATTATATCAAAAGGCGTGGCAGGTATTGTCGCAAGCCTGCAATTGAACTCGTTCCCCATGTGTTTAAGCAGTTGCTTAACAGCAGGATAGTCTTCAAGCAAACTGAAATCCACATCTTTATTAAGGATTATCTTGACCTCCACACCCTTTTTGATCGTTTCATAAAGGGCGTTGACGATATCAAGGTGTTCCTCCTTCATCAGCTCTTTTTTTAGTCTTTCTGACGTCATCTTGGGAGCCATGAAGAACAACAGTTCCTTCTGCGACCCGGATATGCATTCCCTGACAAGCTCACGGGATTTTTCTTCGCCTATAGCAACAGTCCAGAAAGTCCTGGCAGATCTGTTCGTCCTCAAACCTGTAAGCTCTGAAGTCAGGTTATTAGCCAGAGCCCCTATCTCTTCACCCTCGCGCTCGAGCTCTTCCTGTTTGTTTTTCAAAAGCCTCTCAAGCGCGGTAGAAGGCTCTACGCATGCATACTTTCTCGGACGTGTATCCTGGGCGCGTATCAGGCGGAACTCTTCAAGGTCTGAGAGCACGTTGTATATCCGTCCCATGGGTATTTTCGCCTTTGCCGCTATCTCGTTAGCCTCTGCATCACCGAGTTTCAGAAGTGCTACGAACGCCTGCGCCTCATAACCCGTGAGCCCTAATTTTCTCAGCTTCTCTATCACACTGGTTAATTTTTCTCCCTGATATTTAAAACTTTTGAATTAAACCACTTTAGAGTTGTTTAATTCAGAACAATTTAAATACATGGAAGGAAAGAATAAAGGAAAATTAGCAGGGATTGAACGAACACCAATTAAAAATACTTTAGGGATTTATGCCAGATCTTCTCGAAACAAATTTGAAGAAGCTTGCTGAGATTCAAAGAAAACATACAAGGGTACTTGCGGTTCTGGTGGTTCTCGTAACGCTCGTACTGGGAATCGGTCTTAAAGACCTGACCATAAACTCGGATATCAGGAAAGAGATGCCCACCGAGATGCCAATATACAAACTCAATGATCAAATCTCAGACAAGTTCGGGGGCGCAGATACAGTTGTGATAGCAGTACAGCTCGATGAATCCGTGGACTCGAAAAGCGCTGTCCGGGATATCCGTGACCCGGAATTGATAAAATCCCTCATGTTCCTCGACGAGAACCTGAGGGGTGAAGCGGGTGTGACCAGCATCGCTTCGCCTGCAAGTTTTTTCAGGGGCAAAAAGACAGTCTCGGCTGAAGAAATGACCGCAACGCTGAGCACTCCGCAGGCGGAGGCGTTTTTTAGTAAGGATTACAGAATGGCGCTTATGTACATTACGGCAGATATAGGCTCGGGTGAAGATAAAGTACAGAGCTTTAACAAACTTATCCAGCAGCAGATCGATTATACCCCGAAACCGCCTGGCGTAAAATTCAGCATCACTGGCGCGCCTATTCTCAGGATGACCATCTTCGATCTGCTGAAGAGGGACGCCGCTTTTACACTCGCAGTGTCTGCTACCCTTATATTGATACTGCTTTTTGCAATGCAGCGGTCGTATATGCAGGGACTTCTTGTATTCATCCCGCTCTCTCTCGGACTTATATGGACTATGGGAACGCTTGGATGGCTCGGAATACCACTCTCCGTGGCTACAGTGGGTCTAAGCTCCATGATCATGGGGCTCGGAGTAGAGTACGGCGTATTCGTGGTAAGCAGGTACAAAGAAGAGAGAGACAAGAGGGTGAGCCAGCTTGAATCTATGAAGACAACGGTGCACGGGATAGGAACTGCAGTTATCGGGTCTGGACTGACCACGATCGTGGGTTTCGGGGTGCTGTCGTTCACAACCATGCCCATGATACAGCACTTTGGTCAGACGCTCGCTCTGGGGATAGCCTACTGTCTACTTGCAGCGCTTTTTGCTAACCCCGTACTGATACTTCTGGAAGAGGATTATGAGTACAGCAGGACTCATAGAAAACTTGAGAAACTCACCAGGAAAAAAGAAGAACATATGCAAAGGGGCAGGTAATATGATCAACAAGCTCATTGAAAAATATTCAGGTTTTATAACGCGCCGCCCTTTTATAGTGCTGGTACTTGTAGTTCTTATCACTGTGTTCTCAATCCAGATGGCAGGCACCATCCAGACAAAAAAGACCGAGATGAGGGATTTCCTTCCAAAGGATGTCGAGGCTATTGGTACCCTTTTCGCGGTAGAGGATGAGTTCGGCAGCACCAATATCGTGTATCTTGTTGTAGAGGTGGACCCCCAGTATACAGGGTCGGATGAGGTCCCGGATGTCAGGGATCCCAGGGCTATAAGGTATATGAACCAGCTTTCGGACCTGGCGCTCCATACGCAGGACGTGCTTGAAGTCACAAGCCCAGCCTCAGTTCTGAAGAGTATAAACGACGGCAGGCTTCTGGAATCCCGGAGGGATATCCAGGAGATTACTTATAAGAACGGGCTGCTTGATAGCTATGTCAGTAAGGACTACGCCCTGGCGCTGGTAAAGGTAAAAACGACCGACGATGTTGATCTTGAGAACCTTGAGAGGGAACTTGATAAGATAATCGCCCAGGTTCCGGAGCCACCCGGAATAAAAACAAGCCTCGGCGGCAGTGTGATGGAAAGCAGAGTTATGGAAGAATCCATAGGTCCTGATATGGCAAGAACTTCCCTTTACTCACTTGTCGGGATCCTGGCTATCATACTGCTCCTGTTCCGCTCGATCAAATACGGGTTCACGCCCATGACCACGATAATATTCGGGAGCATCTGGGCGATGGGCTATGTAGGGCTTATCGGGATGGGATTGACCTCCCAGACCTCAGGTGTGCTGTCAATGATAATGGGCATAGGGATAGATTTCGGGATACAGGTGGTCACAAGGTACAGGCTTGAGCTTCCAGGCAAGTCTCCAGAAGAAGCGATGGCGGTCTCGCTGAACAATGTCATGATCCCCATGTCCACGACAACGCTTGCAGCTCTCATAGGCTTCGGGGCTATGTCCCTTGGCAAGCTGACATTTTTAGCAGATATGGGGACGATAATGGGCTACGGGGTCGTGGCAAGTATGCTTGCGGCTATAACAATAGTCCCTGCACTTATTGTCATATTTGATAAATTTAATATAAAAACTATGTATGAGAAATTAACAAACAGATTAGAGGTTTGAATATGAGAAGCAGATTATTTTCCGGGATTACCCTGATAGGCATGCTGATAATATTTTCAGCAGGATTAAGTCCTGCTGCCGCCGGTCCTATTACCGGAGGTACGGGAAGCAAGATACAGATGAATTTCATGTACCAGGACCCTGATCCTGCAGAGGCTGGAAAATATATAGATTTAAGATGGCAGATCGTGAACACGGTGGGTGGAACGACAGAGAATCTCAGGTTCCGCCTTGAGGCTGGGTATCCGTTCACTTTTGATGCAGGCGATACGCCAGACAAGTACCTGGGTACATCGGCAGGAACGAACGATAAGGAAATCTACTATATCCTGCACTACAAGCTCAAAGTAGCGGATAGTGCGCTCAAAGGAACATATAATGTAACGCTGGGATGGACGACCGGGGAAGGATGGACAAAGAAGGATTTCCCGGTATACATCGATCCCAGGCAATCCGATTTCGTGGTGGGCGCTCTTGTGACCTCGCCTGAGAAGCTGATAGCGGATACGGACGAAGCAAAGCTGTCGGTCAATATCGACAATATAGGGAAGGGCAAAGCCGAGAATGTCAAAGTTAAGCTTCTTTTGCCTGAAGGATTTAAGCCTACGTACAGTTACTCGGATGAGGACAGCCTCGGCATAATCGATAAGGGAAGCAGCAAGGAAGCGACTTTTTACGTGGATATCAATGAGAACATCACTGAAGGGGAATACGGCGCAAAACTCAATATTACATACAGGGACGAGAACGATGAGGATAACCAGTACAGGACAAAGACCCTTGACCTGAGGATTCCCATCAAGCCTGCCCCGCATCTTATTATTGAATCCATTGCATCCACTCCGGAGAACATAGTGCCAGGAGGTAAAGCCGATATCCTCATAAAGGTCAGGAACGCAGGCAATGAGAAGGCTCAGTCTGTTTCCCTGCGCGTGTTCAAAGACTCATCCCAGCCCTTTGAGTTCAGCGAAAAATCGGATTTCATTGGAAAACTGGAACCCGGAGAGAGCGGCGAGGCTGTGATAAGATTGGGAGTCGATGGTGCCGCAGCTGCAAAGAAGTACCTGCTTGATGTGGAATTGAGAGGCATCGACCAGAAAGAGAACGTAGTGGTGTTCAGGCGGACCGTGCCGCTGACCGTAGCAGCGGAATCCGGCTCGCCGTTGAAATCCATGGGCTTGCTGCTTGGAGCGGTTGTTGTACTCGGCGGTGCAGGTGCGGCGTACTATTTAAAGAACGGGAGGAGAAAGAGTTTATAACTATAATTTCAGTTCAAACCCGATGATGGGATGTTCCAGCCCGAAGTTCAAAATGACCTCAGGGTGAATCTCACCGAACACCCCGGCTCTTTCGCCATTGATCATGATATCCGCGCGCCTGCCCTCGATGAAGGCAGGATCGCCAGATTCAGCGACCTCGTACTCCAGGTGCCTCTCCCTCATCACGGCATCCACCACAGACTGGATCTCGGTGAAATTAGCCTGCGGATGAATGGCGACAGCCCCAAGGCGCTGCCCGGTCATGCAATTCATCACTGTTTCGCCCACTTCGAATATCCGCTGAGGCAGCTCACGGTGCTGGTTTATCGATAATATTTCAAGCAGGTTGGGCAAAAGCGAGGGACGGACTATGGTGTGGTCCTCGCTTATGGGGTACAGGATATGGGTGATGCCTTTTTCCTTTTCCCGGCGCATCATCTCGAACTGGACGCGCTCGTTTGTGAGCGTGAAGGGCATTACCTCAAAATAGCCGAGCCCGATCATGATCTCACGGAGCGAGTCCCTAAGCTTTGAGATCGGGTGCGCGCTGCCGATAGTGGAAGTTGGCGGAAGCTCAGGCTTTATTTTATCAAAACCGTACCCTATGGCAATATCCTCTATCAGGTCCCAGCTATGCAGGATATCCGCACGGTAAGCCGGAACCGATACTTCGATCATATTTCTTGAAGCTTTTGCGCCGTACCTCATCTTTTCAAGGCTGCGTGTGATCTCTTCATCTGTAAGTTTGAGCCCGAGAAGCTCTTCGACCTCGCTCCTTTTTAATTCCATGCGGGCGGGCTCAAGCTGCGGGGTCTGCATTCTGTCGTCAATGGTAACAGATTCGATTCTCCCTCCGCGTTCTGCCAGAGAGGCTGCTACGATATTCAGGGCAGTAGATACGGCAGGATCAAGACCTGTCACTTCAATAAACAGGTCGGTTGTTTCTTCTGTTACCCGTGTAAGTTCGCCGTTGATGATGGGCGGGAATGAGAGCACATGGTTATCGGCATCAAGAATGAGCGGGTATTTATCGAATTTTTCAAGGATGTGCGCGAATTTGATACCTTTTGGATGCTTCTCAAGTATCTCCTTCAAAGTCATTGGTTCTGTGAAGTCAAGAGGCACGAACCTGAAATTCGGCTGTTTTGCAACGTACCTGAAAGGCGGTTTTATCCTTGCGAGATCGTGAACTCCTATGGAAACTTTCCTCCGGTTCCTCCCCACAGCCCAGTGAAGCGACTCCTGAAGCGCCATAAGCGATTCGATGCTGCGGGAATTGAACCGCATCCCGCGCACGACCGCACATGCAAGGTACGGTCTGATTTTCTCAATCTCCTTATCTTTTGTTATTTTTATCCCCGACGGGGTGACTTTGAACTCCCGGATGCCGGTCTCTATATCAAGGAACCCACGCAGCGCGCGCGCCACTCCTTCCACACTGTAAAGGTCGGGTCTGTTCGGGAAGAACTCGATATCAACATGGTCTTCCTCGATCCGCTCGATATCGCATCCCATCATCGGGATCCGCCGGATGATTGTGTCTTTATCTGCTCCTGAAAGTTCCTCAAGGTCGTCGTAGTATAGCGTAATAACAGGCATTGTAATCGCCTGAAAAAGGAATGGATAATATATTAATTATTCTGTTCAACAAGCTGTAGACTGCGGTCAGAAGAATAAGCTGTTATTATAACTTTATATAGATTGTTTTTCAAAGAAAAGCATTTATAAACAACAAAAAACCGAAATAAACTTTATTAAACTGTAAAAAGTATAAAAACTTTGGATAAATTTATATTAGTAGTGTCCGTTCAGAGACAAGTGATCAAAATATGACAAAGTGGTTGAGGCGGGTACAGGATAAGGTACAGGATAAGGTACGGGATAAAAGAGAAAAACCTTTTATAAGCGTTGTCATCACACTGGCTATTGTTTCAATGCTAATTCTCTCTGGCCCTGCAAATGCTGTGCAGGTTAGTATAAATGCCACTCGTTTGGATAACCTCAGGGTGGGAGAAACCGGTTCTTTTTATGTTAATGTAACAATTGGTGCAAATGAAAGGATTCCAGTTACTAATATCTCTGTTGAGGGTCTTCCAGAAATCGAGGGGTCTCCCAGCGGTATATTGATTTTCAATGTAAGCGATTTCGATAAGACGGGTGATTTTAGGATAAAGGGTAATTACAATATATCCTTAATCGAGCAGTACGGGCTGGTTAAAGGTTTTGGATACGGCTACGGTTATGTTAATAACAGTGGTTCACCGCCTTATTCAGGGTATGGAGACAGATATCAGTTCTATGGATATGGCTACGGTTATGGATACGATTCAGGTAGCTCCACGTCTTACACAAGGCTCGTATATAAAATAGCAGTAAATACAACTGGAGCAGAAGCAAAGCAATACGAGGCAACCGTAAAAGTTAACGCGGGCGATGATGTAACGGGCAAGAGTGTGGTGTTTGAGGAATCTCTAAGTTTCAGTTTACAGCCTGCTTCCCCGCATGTTCAAGCATCCGGTTCGCCGGCAATAACAGGATTTGCTCCTAAAACATCGCCTGTCATGAATTTTATCGGGGAAGCCAGAACATTCAACATTACCACCAATCAGACGGTGAATGTAACATGGTATATCAACGGGACTGAGGTATTCAGCCAGACTGGTAATGATGAATCATCTTACACCAATAACAGTGCAGCGCGGGGAACATGGATTGTAAATGCCACAGCAAGGAACGCCAACGGCACAGTTTCAAAAGAGTGGACCTGGATAGTGATAACGCCCACTTCACCTGCAAGAATACATGCCTCGGTAGAGATCAAACCAGATACCCTGAATCTTGCCAGCAAAGGAAAATTTAAAGCTTTCATTACCCTGGGCGAAGGCTACAGTGCGGCGGATATAGATCCCGGAACAGTGATATGCGAGGGTGCCCGTGCCATTAAATGGAAGATCTCGAAGAAAAATGGCGGCACGTTAATAACTACGTTTAACAGGCAGGATTTAATAGGTGTGCCTGCTGGAAACGATGTGACCCTGAACGTTACAGGAAAACTTTATGATGGAACATCCTTTGAAGGCAGCGATATAGTAAGGACCATGTATAAAGGAACGAAGAACGATGAAGATGACGACGAAGTTGACGAGGAACATGATGAAGTTGACGAGGAACATGATGAAGTTGACGAGGAACATGACGAAGTTGACGAGGAACATGACGAACTTGGTGAGAAACATATCAAGCGTGTGGACAATGACAGTGAAGATATCAAGAATGTAGATCACGGCAATAAGGGTGGCAATAAGGGTATCAAGAACGTAGACCATGACAATGAGAAAATGCCTAACAAGAATAACGATAAGAAGGAGAATAAAGGCAAAGGCAAAGGCAAAGGCAAGGGAAAAGGCAGAGACTGATACATATTATTGAATTCAGGTATAATCGCCCCTCACTTATCAATAATTGGGATAAAACCCAATTATTATTTTTTATTTTGGTTGCTTTTAACACTCAAATTTTTTTTATAAACGATAAGTTAAAGTCTGTATACTGATATTTAGACCTGAAACTTCCAGAGGGCGCGTGGCCTAGTCCGGATATGGCGGCAGCCTCCTAAGACTTTTTGGAGTAAGCTGTAGGTCGGGGGTTCGAATCCCTCCGCGCCCGTTCTTAACTCAGCGGTATCCATGCATTATCATATTATTTTAACAAAAGAATGCAACCTCAACTGCTCCTACTGCGGGGGCGGAAGCGACTCACCTCCAAAGGAAATCCAGTACTCTATCCAGGATCTTAAATCGTTCATATCACAGGATGATGCGCCTGTTATAGAGTTCTACGGCGGTGAGCCTCTCCTCCGGATTGAGACGATGGAGAGAATAATGGACGCAATACCCGCGCGTTTTGTCATCCAGACGAACGGCATGTTTTTAGACTGGGTTAAACCGGAATACCTGAAGAGACTCCACTCCATCCTTGTTTCACTTGACGGGAAAAAGGAAGTGACTGACAGGAACCGCGCTGACGGGGTTTACGACAGGATAATGAGAAATATAGAAACGATAAGGCAAAGGGGATTTTGCGGCGACCTTATCGCGCGGATGACTGTCGCTCAGGGCGCAGATATATACGGTGACGTGCAGCATCTCGCAGGATTAAACGTTTTCGACCATATCCACTGGCAGCTCGGATTTGAGATGTTCTGGGAAAGCGGAATAGACGATGGTCCCGAACTTGAAGGGTGGGTCCGGTCGTATAATGCAGGCATCTCATCGCTCGCGGACTGGTGGGTCAAAGAGATGGCGCGCACAGGGAAAGTTCCAGGAATAGTTCCGTTCATAGGTATTATGAATTCACTTCTCTCAGGCAGGGAATCACGCCTCCGATGCGGCTCAGGTATCGATTTTTTTACGGTCATGCCCGACGGCAGGCTCTCCGCGTGTCCCGTATCCATTGATTTTGATTTCTCGGTAATAGGTTCGATATACCACGATGCACCTTCCTACCTCTGCAATAAGGTATGCGTCGGCGAACCCTGTACCTCATGCAATATATTCAATATCTGCGGAGGCAGGTGTCTTTTCGTGAACCGCGCTCAGGATATGCTGAGAAGGAACGGGTATGCCCTGATATGCTCGACTGTAAAACATCTCGCGGGTGAAATGCAGGTTGCTCTTCCGCAGGTCAGGGAGTTGATTGACAAGGGGGGGTTAAAGAGACAGGATTTCGAGTATCCTGAATTCAATAATGGTTGCGAGATTATACCGTAAGATGAAAGAATCGCATAAGTGTATTTATAAACAATAGGTAGTTTAATAAATACACTTATCACTCATAGTGAGTAGGTTTATACATTATAGGAATAGTATGGATATCATAATCAAAACCGGAGGTACTAAAATGGTTGATATATTGAATAAAATCGGAATCGGAAAAGAGAGCGGAAATGTCACAGCACATAAATCCACTCAGGAGATGTACGAAAGAACTTCTAAGATGAACATCCCCACTATATTTGACCGCTACAACGCCCAGCAGCCCCAGTGCACTTTCGGAGCGCAGGGCATCTGCTGCCAGCTCTGCAGCCATGGTCCCTGCAGGATAACCAACAAAGCCAAAGCTGGCATATGCGGAGCAACAGCAGACGTGATCGCAGCCAGGAATTTCCTGAGACTTACGGCAGGCGGCGCGGCAGCCTATACCCACCACCTGGAGATGGTCGCAAAGACGCTCAAAGCCGCAGCCCAGGGAAAGACCTTGTTCAAGATACAGGACCCTGCCAAGCTCAGGGCAGTCGCAGGGGCTATCGGGCTTGATACAACGAAATCCACAGAAGAGCTTGCTGTCGCACTGGCTGATGCTGTGCTGGCTGAATTGAAGAAGGGCGCGGATGAGCCGCTTGTACTTGTCGAGAAGTTCGCGCCAAAGACCAAGCTTGAGGCATGGAAGAAGCTTGGCATTATCCCCGGAGGCACGTACGCCGAGGTGGGCGAGGCTATGACAAAGACGCTGACATCCATCGATACTGATCCCGTTGACCTTTTGCTCACAACGCTGAGGGTGGGAATAGCCACAGGGTACATGGGTCTTATCGCCACGATAACCCTCCAGGACATACTGCTCGGCACTCCGACACCAACCCGTTCCACAGCAGACCTCGGTATCATTGACCCGAAAGCCGTGAATATCGTAGCTCACGGGCACGTCCCGCTTATGGCGACCGCGGTCATCAAGGCTGCACAGAGCCCTGAAATGCAAAAACTTGCAAAGGAAGCGGGTGCCAGCGATATAAAAGTGCTGGGCTCCATGTGCACAGGACAGGAACTCATGCAGCGCTCAGCCACTTCAGCAAAAGGATTCGCCGGACAGACAGGCAACTGGATGAACCAGGAATACCTCATAGCCACGGGCGCCATAGACCTTGTGATGATGGACCTGAACTGCTCCACGCCTGCGCTGAAGACCATGGCTGACAATTTCCATACAAAGGTCATTTCGGTCGATAAACTCGTGAGGATGGCGGGCGTAACAGACCACCTTGACTTCACGCCTGAGAAAGCTGATGAGCAGGCGAAGCAGATAGTGAAAATGGCGGTCGAGGCGTACAGGAAGAGGAATAACGGGAAGGTGCATATACCCAGATACAGCTCGGAAGTAATGGCAGGTTTCTCTGTCGAGAGCTGCAAGGCTGCGCTCGGAGGAAGCTGGAACCCGCTCATCGATGCCATAAAGGCAGGAAGCATAAAGGGAATAGTGGCTGTTGTGGGCTGTACCACGGCAAAGACGAACCACGATACAGTTTCAGTAAAACTCTCGCGCGAACTCATCAAACGCAACATAATGGTGATAAATGCAGGCTGCGTCAGCTCAGCCACACAGATAGAGGGGCTCATGAAGCCTGAGGCTGCTGAGCAGGCTGGCGAAGGCTTGAAGGCTGTGTGCAAATCCCTCGGTATCCCGCCGTGCATCAACTACGGCTCGTGCGTGGACATAGGCAGGATAGGCGTGGCTGTGACTGAGATCGCGGCAGCCCTCGGCGTTGACCCGAGCGCACTGCCTGTCGCAGCATCAGCGCCTGAGTACCTTGAGCAGAAGGCTATTGCAGATGGAGCATTCGCGGTCGCATTCGGGCTCCTGCTGCATCTCGCGCCTGCGCCGCCGGTCACAGGAGCGCCACTTGTTGCAAAGGTGCTCACGAACGATGTTGAAGCGCTGACGGGCGGAAAGGTGCTTGTCGAGCCTGACCCGGTGAAAGCTGCGGATGCGATCGAGGCGCACCTCAACTCCAAGAGATCTGCACTGGGACTGCCGGTATAAATATATCCAGGTATCCGAAAAGATGATGTGCCTGAAGCATGCGCATCATCTCTACGGTATCCGGAGTGAGCAGGAAAATGTGGTGGATCTCCTGCGGTACTGCCCCCTGCTGACTTTTCTATTTTTTATATACAAGTGCTCCGATCAGTACTGCCAGTATACCTATCAGCACAAATCCAAAGCCCTTCATAGCGAACACAGCATCAATCGCAGATGCGATTCCCCAGAGGATCAGGAAAAACCCGCTACCGACTATCGAGATCGAAACCCCGATAGTAAATAGCTTCTTTCTGGATTTCTCTATTCCCTCTACTATGTCATCGCCAATTCCACGCTTATGCGCTTCGCTTAATCCCTGGATAATTGATTTTGAAAGACCGCAAAGGAAATCTATTGTACCTTCCTGCACTAGTCTTTTCCCCTTGACATCAGGTAGCCCACGATTAGTCCCCCGACGAACGCTCCCGCCACATAGGCAAGAGGTTGTTCTTTGATCTTCTCTTCAGCATATTCTTTTCTCTCCCGAAGTGCTTTAGATAGCTCATCAACCTTAGCACTCAAGGTTTCCAACATTTTTGATGTTTCTATCTCTTCTGCCATAAAATTTTGCTCCCATGTATATTTTGTTATCATGTGTATATAAACTTTCACATCAAGAGAAAAATATAAACCCTGAATAGTCCTATTTAAACAAAAAAGCAGGTGAAATCCTATAATATCCATTGAGAACCTCTCAAAAGCCTTCGGCACAAACATTGTTTTAAGGAACATCAACCTCAAAATCGAGCAGGGCGAATTCCTGACCATATTCGGTCCCAACGGCGCAGGGAAAACAACTCTTATTAAAATAATCTCTACCCTGATAAGCCCCACTTCGGGCAGGGTCGTTATTGACGGCATAGATATCAAAGGGAACCCGATAGAAGTAAGGAAAAAGATAGGCGTGATCTCTCATGAAACGTACCTCTACCACGAACTGACCGCTGCTGAGAACCTTCGGTTCTTCGGGAGGATGTACGACACTGCGGCTCTTGAGCCCAGGATAGACGACCTGATAAAGCAGGTAGGATTGAGCTACAGGAAGAACGACCGGGTGAGGACGTTCTCCCGTGGCATGAAGCAGCGCCTCTCCATAGCGCGTGCGTTGATCCACGACCCAATCATACTTTTGTTCGATGAGCCCTATACCGGTCTTGACCAGCATGCAAGCGCTACTTTTGACAGGATACTCTCAAGCACCAACGCGCACGATAAGACGCGGATCCTCATCTCCCACGACATAGAGCGGGGCATCTCCATGTGCGACAGGGCGCTCATCCTCACCAACGGCAGTATAGCGCACGAGATGAGCAAGAGCGAGATACGCGACCTTGCGCAGTGCAGGATGATATATGAGAAGTACGTGGAGGAGCGCAGATGAAGTTCCTTGAGATCGCACGGAAGGATTTAAAAGCTGAGTTCAGGACGAAACAGATGTTAAACTCTATGATGATATTCGCTCTTCTTGTTATTGTTATTTTCAGTTTCGCCTTCGGGAACGAGGCTTCGATCTTCGTTCAGGGCATTAACAAGAAGGTCATCGACCTGCTGGCGCCTGGAATCCTGTGGATAGCGTTCACCTTTGCAGGGATGCTCGGTCTCTCGCGGTCGTTCGCAGGCGAAAAAGAAGAGGGATGCCTTGAAGGGTTAAAGCTCTGCCCTGTGGACAGGAGCGATATATACAACGGTAAGGTCCTGTCCAATGCTGTCCTTATGTTCCTGATGGAGATCATAACCATACCTGTCTTTGCGGTGCTTTTCAGCTATGATATTAAAAACCTCCCAGGTATGCTGCTGGTCGTTTTACTGGGGACCCTGGGGTTCATTTTCGTTGGTACGCTCCTCTCTGCGCTTGCAGTGAATACGCGCACGCGCGAGATACTGCTTCCCGTGATCCTGTTCCCTGTACTGCTTCCCGTGATCCTCTCAGCCGTTACTGCGACAGGAACAATGCTTGCATCCGGCAGCATCTCAGATATAACAGGAGAGCTTCAGATGCTTGCTGTTTATGACATCATTTTCTTCATAGTAGCGCAGCTTGTATTTGAATACACGATTGAGGATTGAAACCAATATTGTTATAAAGGATGACATTATTGTAACATTAACAACTATTATTACAACTGATATTACAACTGATGTAAAGTGAAAGATAATATGCTAAAAAAGACACTTTTCGCCCTTACCGCCGTACTGATGCTGATCTCAATATATCTCGTGTTCTTCGTCGCCCCCATTCCAATTAATCCAACTAAAGCAGGTGGCGACCCGGTTAACTTCAAAATCTTCTACTTCCACCTTCCTATAGCAATATCCGCGTATCTCGCTTTCGCTGTTGTGTTCATCTCAAGCGTTTTATACCTGAGAAGTAAACAGCAGAAATGGGATATAGTCGCTATATCAGCCGCAGAGGTAGGCGTTATCTTTGCATTCCTGACCCTCGCCAGCGGGTCGATATGGGCAAGATCAGCCTGGGGCGAGTACTGGGTAACATGGGATGTGAGGCTCAATACGTCGCTTGTGCTGTTCCTGATTTACCTCTCCTACCTGATGGTGCGTCAGGCTGTTGAAGAGCCTGAGAAAAGAGCGAGGTTATCCGCGGTCTTCGGGATAGTGGGATTCATAGGCGTGCCGCTGAGCTTCATGTCGATACGGCTTTGGACAAAATCCACAGTCCATCCGGTTGCTGAACTGAATTATTCCACGTTCAGTCCCCTGCTCGTTACCCTGATTGTGAATTTTGCGGCGTTCTTCCTGCTTGTAGCATCCCTTATGCTGCTCAGGATAGATAACGAGAAGTTGAAAGAGAAAATAAACGAGCTTAAAAGAGCAAAAAACCTGTAAAAAATTAAGAGGCTACCGCGCCGGGTTCAGCCTCTATTTCTGTCTTCCGTATCTCCACCCTTCGCAGGGGGTAGATGGGTTTAACGTCGTGGTAGATATTGGCTGAGAGCTTTCCTGTTACGACTTCCTGTACGAACTGAGCCATGTCCAGTTCTTTCGCCCTCGCCGCTATAACGCCGTTCATTATTGAGCGTATCTCTTTTATCTGGTTCGCCCGCGCTCTTTTTATGGTGAAGCACGACGGTTTTACGCGTATGGTATAATTATCCTTTGTCCTGACAGAGACGTTCGTCTCTATACTGGATGTCTGCCTCTTCACGAGCGAGCGCAGGTAATCCTGCGTCAACTGGTGACCTGTGAACTTCGTGTATGCTGAGTCGCCCCCCACGCTGTCCACTTTCAGGACCAGCTTGATATTCTGTTTTGAAAGGTCGTTCGTCAGCTCCCCCAGGGTCACTTCGATCACCCTTCCGACCAGTTTCTCAGGCTCATCAGCTACGGTCTCTCCGATACTCGCTTTTCCGAACATTTCAGGTGCAACCAGGTTGTACCATTGCTTGGCTTTCCAGCCTTCTGCTTTTGCTACTGCCAAATAAGTTCCTCCAGGTTATAAGGATTAAAAATGTGAATATTATTCACAAATCAAATGCTTAATAAGGTATTGAGTACTTAATACTTTTGGATACGCTGGCTTATATATTAAAGAACGACATCCTTAAGTCAAGTGAGGTTAATTCAGCACCGCCCACCATGCGGGGGTAACCAAGCGGCCAAAGGTGATAGACTCAAGATCTATTCTCGCAGGAGTTCGAGGGTTCAAATCCCTTCCCCCGCATCCAGACAAAAAATGCATACTTCCACGTATTTGCCTCTTTTATATACCAATGATAATTTAGCTGCGATTATCAGGCTGATTTCACACATACCTCACAACCCTGTTTATATACATGGGTTTTAAGAGATATCCATAGACTCCTATGGACTGCATAGACCTTCAGCAACAAATAGAAGAAAAGAAATATAAAATAGATATAGATATAATCTACAAAGAGATTGCAACTAATCGGAGTACCAGAAGACGCAGTACAGCTAAAAGAAGGTAAACTATGGCTGATTTTAGCAGTTTTTGGCTGGCAGCCGGATAGTTAATCCCGCATCTTATCGCTTTTACTTCACCACTTCAACCTTCTTTATCTTGGGTACCTTTTCTTTCAATTTCGTCTCAAGTACCGCAACAATAGTACTTGCAGGTATGCAGCATCTTCCGCAGCTTATCCCCTGCCGGGTCTTATATTCCCTGAGGAACGTGCTGAACGTAACTGGCACTGTGGTTCCGGTGATCCTCACCCTTACAACCCCATCCTGAGTACCTACAAGTTCAATATCCCCGCCGTCCTCCCTGAGGCTCCTGCGAAAGCCAGCCAGTATCTCATTTATTGAATCCTCTCTTCCCATAATACATGATTCGCCTCAACAACGATAAACCCGTCAGTACTTGCCCGCCGCCCTTTTTATCTCCGCTCCCAGCGACCTGAGTACCGAATCGCGAAGCAGGTTCGCTTCCAGGCTCGTCCTCACCCTGGGGCGGGGCAGGTTGTTCTCGAAGATCTCCTTCACCGTGCCCGGGCGTGCTGACATCACAACCACCCTGTCAGAGAGGTATACAGCCTCATCCACGCTGTGCGTGACGAAGAGAGCGCTTATGTGCTCTTTCTCCCAGATGCGCAGAAGCTCAGCCTGCATCAGGTTCCTTGTCTGCGCATCAAGCGCGCCGAAAGGTTCATCCATCAGCAGGAGCTTGGGGTGATTGGCATACGCTCTCGCTATCCCGACCCTTTGCTTCATCCCGCCTGAGAGTTCGAGGGGGTAATGGTCCTCAAACCCCCGCAAGCCCACAAGGTCGATGTAATGCTGCGATATCCGCTCGCGTTCCTCTTTCGGCAGTCCTTTTACTTCAGGTCCGAACTCTATATTCTCCCGCACCGTCCTCCAGGGGAAAAGCACGTACTCCTGGAATACGAAGCCGCATTCCTTATTCACGCCTTCAATCCGTTTCCCGTCCAGGAAAAGCTCGCCCTCTGTAGGCGTATCCAGTCCTGCTACGAGGCGAAGAAGCGTGGTTTTTCCGCATCCGCTCGGACCGAGGAGGCATACGAACTCCCCATCTTCAACTTCGAGGTTCACATCCGAGACCGCAATAAAGTTATTGAATCTCCTGGAAACGCCCTGCAGCGCTAATCTACCCATTTTATGAACCTCTTCTGAAGAAGGAGTATACTGATGTTCATGATGTACCCGATGACGCCTATCACTACCATGCCAGCCACCATTTCAGCGTAGCGCCCGATATCGCCCATGTTCCATATGAAATACCCAAGTCCTACCGGGCTCCGGATAACCATCTCAGCAGCGACTATTGCCATCCAGCCCACGCCCAGACCTATCCGCAAGCCAGCGACTATGGAAGGAAGAGCAGATGGGATGACCACCTTCGTCACTATGTTCGATTGAGAGGCGCCAAGCGTCTTTGCAGCATCGATCAGCCGCACATCTGTAGATTTTACCCCGTATATGGTGTTCAGGATAATGGGAAATACCATGCCGATGAACACAATAAAAATCGAGCCCCCGCTGACAAGAATAAATATAGCCAGCGGTATCCATGCCATCGGCGGCATGTTCCTTACGATCTCGATTATGGGATTGAGGATGTTGTATATGAGCTTTGAGTATCCTATCCCTATGCCTACAGGAACGCCTACGATGAATGCTATGATACCGCCCTGGATAACGCGCCCCAGGCTGGCCTGCACATGGTCAGAAATCCCGTACGTGATCACAGGACCGTGAGCCTGCGAGAACAGAGAACCTGAGAACGCATACCAGGTCTCAGGCGGGGTGGGAATATCCTTCAGCCGCATGAAGGGGACGTTGAAAGTACCGTCCCTTGCAAACATCACCAGGGCATACCACAGCAGTACAAAACCGATAAGGGAGAGGACGTTAATGATCAGTCCATTTCTCCCTGCCCCGTTTTTCATTAAGAGACGACCTTAACTCCTTCCTTATCAGCAGCCATCAGGAAAAGCACATGCTGTATCGTACCCGGTCCTGGGTATCCCACGGTCTTTCCTCTCAGGTCTTTCAGTGAGGTTATGTTACTCGCTACAACTATCACCGAGCCCTCATCATTCATGCCTGCTATAACCCCCACGCGCGCATCATCGACCGTGAAATCGTTGCTGTTTATCCTGTGAATGATCACAGGAGGGATGCCAAGGCTTCCCACATCCACAGTGCCGGCTTTGAAGCCATTCTGCATCTCAAACGCTCCGTTCTGGAACGGCGCTCCTTCTGCAAGGGTGATATTTATCCCTACATCCTTGTACCAGCCCTTTTTCCACGCCACGAAGAACGGCAGTTCATGTATATCATTGATAAGGTAGCCGTAGCGGACGGTTACAGGTTCTTTCAGCGACAGGCTGCTTAGACTGGCATCTTTGTTCTGCACAGCCCATTCAACATACTGGTTGGTTATCAGTGAATTCGCATAATCGGATGCATTCTTATACCCTGACTGGTTCCACTTTGCAGGGTCAAATATCCCGAAGTCCTGTATCTTATTGATAAAGGTCGCAGTTCCCGGAACATCAGTAGTGTATACGAACTCGACATCAGAAAGGCTCATATTAGCCGCGTTCCGGTCAGTGAGACCGCCGAAATCCATTGTATAGTTGATCAATTCTTCATGGTCGGGTGAACCCGGGCTCTTTGCTTTATTAATATAATCCACCGATCTAAGCTGCATAAGAGCCATGCGTTTGAGTATCTCATCAGAGTTTTTTGTATTCTTATGCCAGTTATAATTGTATGCGACCACACAGCAGGGATGCTCTTTCCATATATCGCCTGAGTATAGCAGGGGTTTCCCGTACCCTTTAGTGACGGCTAATGACGGGTAGGGTTCCCACATTATGAACCCGGCGATCTCGCCGGTTGCAAGCCTCTGCACCATGTCCTGTCCGCTCATCTTTACGAGGTTGACAGGCTCCGAGGTCTCAGGGGGTTTATTACTTTCAAGGCATCCGGCTATCAATATGCTCAAACCGATAATGATAAGGATTTTTAATGAAGCTCTCATGGTTTCCCTCTATAATAATTAATTATTATCATCTCTAAGCCAGCGTATTTAACAGTTTCCATATTTGCTTCCGTAATAACCCAAATGTATTAATAAACCATTCTATATATACAATCGTGATAATAGGACAGCAATGACGGCAGACGATCTTATAAAAGCGGCGGCAGAATCCGATGAAGCCTTTATCAAGGAGTTCGGAAGGATAATCAGGGAAGAACTGCGCATGACAGCAGCGGAGTTCAGCGAGAGCTCAGGCATTCCTCCGAGCACGGTTTACAAGTTGTTATCAGGGCACAGGGAGCCCAATATCAAGACGCTCCGGCAGATAGTAAGGATGCTTCGCAAAATGGAAGGCACTGAAAAAGTTGATTTTATTGCGGTCATTGCAGCCCGCCCTGTGCTTGATTACATCACCGAGAAAAAACTGAAAGTGGGTGGGCGGCTCCTGACTATAAGGGAATACTCAGCCACATCGATGGAGGAAGCTATCATCGCCGCGATCAGGGCTGAGAGGGACGGCGCCAAGGCTGTGGTCTGCGCGCCCATAGTGAGCACCACGGTCGAGAAGGTGCTGCGCATCCCTGTTGCCATTATCATGCCCAGGGACAGCCTTATGGAAGCCATAGAGCTTGCAGCAAGGAAAATGGGTTAATGGTAATGGAGAGAAAAGAGAGGGAGATAGCCCGGTTGGAAGAAGCCCTGGAAGAGGCTGCCGGGATAGATGAAGGGAAGCTTGCCGCTGAAATAAAAGCCATCGGGTTTAAGTGCCAAAAGTGCGCAGAGTGCTGCAAAACAGAATACGGGGATAATACCGTAACCGTTTTTCCTTTTGAGATAGAGCGCATACGTGAAACAACAGGGCTGAACAAAGAAGAGATAGTAACACCGATGCCTTCTGAGGATACCGACCCTGAAGGGAATATACATACCTTTGAATGGGTGCTGCGGAAAAACGAGGACTGCATTTTTCTCAGGATCGGCTTATGCAGAATATACGGGTGCAGACCGCGTATATGCAGGACGTATCCTTTTTATCTGCTGGAAGGGCGCCTCGGGGTCTCAGAATGCAGGGGACTTGGAGGCGAGATAAGTTATGAAGAGAGTATGGGGATTGCGGCACTGCTGAAAGAGAGGTACATAGCTGAAATCAAAGAATCCATTTCACTTCTTGAAAGGTTCAATGGGTTTAAACCCGGGAGCGGGGGCAATATATGCGTACACGATAGCGAGGGCGAGCACTGGGTTGATATAGAATTACAAGATACAGGCAAGATTTAATATGGTTAAGGTAAGTGTTGTATTAGAATCATGCAAAAACTCTCAGAGAAGTAATCGGAATATTCTATGAAACTCCTTGCACTCTCAGACCTCCATGGCGATTACTCCCACATCGAAGCCATTCGCAATAAAGCAGGCATATTTGATGCTGTACTGATTGCCGGGGATATAACTAACTTCGGACCTGATGAGCATGCGCTGGAATTACTTAAGATGTTCAGGGAGCCTGTGCTTGCAGTCCCGGGGAACTGCGATAACCCCTCGATCCTGAAGCTGCTGGATGAGAACGCCATAAACCTCCATAATTCATTGCATACATTCGGAGGACTGACCTTTATCGGTCTTGGCGGCTCAAACCCCACGCCTTTTAATACGCCTTTTGAGCTTTCAGAGAAGAAGATAGGCGAATATATCGGCAAACTGCTGATGGGCTTAAAGGGCAGGGTTATTTTATTATCCCACGCACCTCCGCGAAATACGACAGATAAACTGCCGCACGGCAACGCAGGCAGCGAAGCATTAGCCAGATACCTTGGAAGGTTCGACCTCATTGTATGCGGTCACATCCATGAAGCCAGGGGCTCGGTACGCGTGAACGGCACGCTCGTGGTGAATCCAGGCGTGGCATCAAAGGGGCAGGCTGCACTTATAACGGTAGACAGAGAGATAAACATAGAATTCATCGGTACGTAATGATCAAAATAGCGATTTCAGGTAAAGGCGGCGTCGGAAAGACGACTGTCTCAGGCACGCTGGCGCGGATCCTTGCAAGAAACGGTTACGATGTACTGGCGATCGATGCAGACCCCAGCATGAATCTCGCCTCTGCGCTTGGCATAAAGAACCCGCCAAGACCATTGACCGAATTCAAGGAACTCATAGACGAGAGGGCAGGAGGACATTCAGGGATGTTCAAACTGAACCCGAAGGTGGACGATATCGCTGAGAAATTCGGCATCACAGGACCAGATAACGTGAAACTGCTCGTGCTCGGCACTGTGGAGAGGGGAGGGAGCGGCTGCATGTGCCCCGCAAGCTCGTTCTTAAAGGCACTTCTGCGGCATGTGATCCTGAAAATGAACAGCGTTGTCATCCTTGACATGGAGGCGGGAATAGAGCATCTCGGGCGCGGTACCACGAGGGGAATAGATATCATGCTCATCGTAGTTGAGCCTGGAGCGAGGTCGATAGAGACCGCAGGGAGAATAGTGGAACTTGCGCGCCAGATAGATATAAGGAGATTCGGCGCCATAATAAATAAAGCAGCGGGAGATGTAAAAGAGGTCACAGATAAGCTTCAAGGATACGGTATAGACGTAGCAGGCGTGATACCGTATGACACAGCCCTTATCCGGGCTGATATGGACAGTATTGCTCCCATAGATAAGGGAGGGACGGCGGTTGAGGCTATGAAGGAGATATTGAATAAGTTACCGGTCAGGAAGGAATGAGCAGCATAAAAACACAGGATAGGATTCCCTGCGGATGCAAATGCATCGACGATCTCCTCGGCGGGGGGTTTGAGAGCGGGATAATCACGCAGCTTTACGGCGCATCAGGTACGGGAAAGACGAACATATGCATTCAGCTTGCTATCCAGTGCGTCAGGGGAGGGAAGAAGGTCATTTTCATAGACACAGAAGGTTTCTCAGCAGAGCGGTTTAAACAGATAGCTGGCGAGGATGCAAAAAAAATAGCAGGCGACATAATCATATACGAACCTTCAAGCCTTGAACAGCAGTATTCAGCCATCGTTGACCTTGAGAAAATAATGAGCGAGAGGATAGGGCTGATAATCCTGGACTCGGCTGCGCTCTATTACAGGCTCGGACTGACACGTGAAGACAGGGATGAGGAAAACATGGCACTGCGGCGCGAGCTTGTTAACCAGATAGGCATCCTTCACGGGATAGCCAGAAGGCATAACGTGGCTGTGGTAATAACGAACCAGGTCTATAAGGATATTAATACAGGCGAGATACACCCTATCGGAGGGACTGCAGTGGAGCACCTCTCAAAGACCATTATACTGCTTGAAAAGATCGGGATATCCAGGCGAAGAGCCACGCTGCAGAAGCACAGATCAAAAAGCGAAGGCGCTTACTGCGATTTCATGCTGACAGAAAAAGGCGTGGAGTAGTTTAAGATTTACGCCCCTGCAGCAATTTGAAAATTTTTTGCAAAAAAACCCTGGGCGTTGTCTCCTGCGGCGCTTCTCCGGGTTTTGAAGGTCCAGGCGCCTCTCCGGGTTTTGAAGGTTCGGACGCGCCGGCAGGCTTCTCCTTCTTCTTTGGTTTTGTCTCCCTTAAGAGGTACCATGACAGCACCTCGGCATACGCGATAATCCCGATGTATGCTGACCAGATGAGAAGCAGTATATGGACATTATATACAGGCACCATGACCGAGAACTGCTCTATCGAGAGGAAATCCAGTGTAAGACCGGGCAGCAGGAGAACAGAGATCGCGGGAAGGAGTATCAATACGAATGCAGAGAGCATAGGCGAGACATATACGAGTATGACCAGGACGATCAGCGCGTATATAAAAAAGACCAGAAGCGAAAGAATATCCATTTTATCACCTGTCCTTTAACCTGATAAACATCATTGCAACAACCGCCGCGCCCGCGATGATCCCTGAGATCGCCATAAATGATGTGAGCATGAATGCCAGTATATCACCCTGCTTTGCATCCAGCGGTGATGCAGTATTATTCTCAGGGCTCACCTTTTTATCCACAGTATCCCTTGGGACCGTAAGTCCGACCTCCTCCGAGCGCGCCTGTCTGGCAATACCGCGGATATCGCGATACGTTGCCTCTGCTGCTGGCAGGACTACAGCATCGCCCTGTAAAGAGTACGTGATAACAGCGCTTTCACCAGCCTCAAGGAAGCCGGACCATGACGTATCTCCCCGGGTAACCGGAGAGCCGTCAGGTATATTATCTGATACGTTCACCATTGCAGATCTATCTCCAGAGTTATTTATATTGATCTTTACATTAATTAAATTATTTATTTTTGAAGCGGATTTTGTAATAACGATCAGAGGTCTGTGCACCATCATCATAACTTCGTTTGAGTATGAAGCGTTCTTTTTCCATTTCGCCACAGCAGGCGGAAGTATATAGCGCCCGAGCTTTTGGGGCGAAACAGGATACGTGATATTCGCCGAGTCTCCGGGTCTCAATCTTACTGTCCAGTTAAGCTGTTTTAAGCTGAGCTTCTCGTCAATGACTGTATCATATATACTGACCGATTCCTCGGTTTGTCCGCCATTGTAAACATATAGCTCAACAGTCAAGTTCTGCTCGTCCGTATCCCGGGGAGTCCATTTCCGTATCGAGATAAGCGGCAGGACACGGATAACTTTACTGGTTGTGGTTGAATATCCGTTGCCGAAATAATCACGTACCCATACTGTTGCTGTTATGGTTATAGTAGAATTCTCAGGCGGCTGTTTGATAGAGGACCGGAACGACCTCGCTCCGGTGACATTTGTCAATGAGAACGCTGCAGGCAGGATATCCGCGCTCATGCTGCTCTCTAAAACCACACCCTCGATATTCTGGACCGTATCAGTTTCAGTCTCCACCGATACCTGGACTGTCTCATCCGGGTAATATTCATCCTTATCTGTTGAGATACTGGCTCTTGCCGCTGGCATCGGGTATGTCAGGAGTTCAAGTTTCACAGAGCCGGTCTGGTTTATATCCGCAGCGATAATCCTTAAGTTCCCGTAGTCACGGGAGCTATTTTCAAAGAACTGCTCCGTATTTAGCGTATTTTTGCCTGATACGGTCAGGTTCACCGAGTCAGGACTGAACGTTTCTGTACTGACAGTATAATTCTCTACCGTGTATTTTTCGCCCCATTTCAGTAATTTGCTGCCTGTCTGCCTCCAGACCGCTTTATCCTCAGGCGTACTGATGGAGAGCCAGGAGTACTTTCCCCTTATCCCGAGCAGGGTAATCCGTATAAAATCCTGCTCATGGAAATCATTTACTCTCAGTTCTTTTTCTCCAACTACTTTCTGGTTCTTATAAATAACAATACCGGCTTTATCGCTGCCTATGGATTTTGCAGTTACGAGGTAATTCTCAAATCCCAGCGTCTCGTTTACCCTGATGAATCCTGAAGATTTGATAACCCAGACTGTATCAACCATACTGGCAGATGCAGCAGGGATTAGACCGATAATTATCAGGCATATTATTATTTTTACTTTCATTATAGTTTAGTTCAAATTATATTGTTTGGAGTTCCTCTTTAGTTTTGGTCTGAAATATACTCATCTTCACACCCTTATTTATATCAGTGTGAATCCAAGGCGAATATAACTGAAAAGTTTGAATAAAGTTTGAATAAATACAGAAAAACAGTCGCTAATTGATTGCTATACCTGTTCCCTTATCAAAAGAGGTAATCTGATTGCCTTTCGACCACACTGATATTAAGGAAATGAAGCGTAGCGGAGACGTTGAGGGTCTGCTATCTCTCCTTGATACAGGTGATGTAAAGGAGATAAGGGAAGCTGTACGCATTCTTGGGGAACTGAGGTACAGGAAGGCTGCAAGACCTTTGATCGGGTTGCTTGAAAAGGATGATATCCAGGTCAGGGCGAACTCAGCGTGGTCCCTGGGCGAGATAGGGGAGGCTAAGGCTGTACTGCCCCTGATAGGGCTGCTGAACGATCCGAGCGAGAACGTGCAGATATACGCAGCATGGGCGCTCGGCAGGATAGGGGATAAACGTGCGATCAACGCCCTTGAAGCTGCCCTTGAGAACGGCTCGACCGAATTGAGGAAACATGCCAAGGAAGCGATAGCCAGGATAGAATCGAATACGGACGGTAAGCGGTATAAGGACAATGGGGGCTACAGGGAGGATAATATAATAAACTCCTCAGAGCCGGTCGAGATCCCGCTTGTGACTCTTGATGTCCCGATGGACAGGCTTGAATGCGATTATATAACCAGGGCAGAGGGGGAATCAAAGAAGGGCAAAATGAAATTCTCAGGGGATGTGGCAGTAAAAGACATAATCAATCCCGGTCAGGGCAGTACCCGCCAGATTACCCTTGGCTTAAAAAAGAATTTCGGCGGACTGGTATCTGTTGATGTACTGTTCAGGTACAAAGATAATAAAGGAGATACAAGCTCGGTATGGGTACGGATGGCGACTTCCGGGGAGAGTCCGGCAAAGACGGGCGGAGACGATATCAAAGAGAGAGAGCCTGACCTTGAAGCTGAAGAGCCGGTAGAGGAAACAGGAAGAAGGGTACGCCGTCATGATGTTCAGAGAGCCAGGGCAAAACCCGGAAGAAAAATTTCTCCAAGGCGTGTGGAGTACGAGATCCCGGAATACAGGCAGGAAGAGCCTGAGGATGACGTACGGGAAGAGGAGCAGCCCGCTGCAGAGGAATTTGTTCCTGAGGAGCGTCCTGAGCGGAGAGCCTTGAAGAGGAGAGCTGCAGCAAGACTGGAAGCAGTCCCCTTTGATAAAGAGAGAGAGGAACCAGGAGCCAGGGAGGATACCCAGGCAGAGCGGTCTTTAAAGGAAAGACCTGAGCATGGAATCAGAGATATAAAAGCAGAAAGAGCAGAAAAGGCAGAAGAGGCAGAGAAGATAGACAAGGTAGAACCTGCGGCAGGAGTGGTTAAGACACAGGCAATACCCGTGGTAGATAAGGCAGCCGAAAAATCGCAGGAAAAAGAGATCAAACCTGATAGAGCAGAAACAAAAGTACAGGAGATCAAGCCTAAAGCAGTTCCGCAACCCCAGGCTGAGAGACAGGTCGAAAAACCACAGGTTAAGGAGACTAAAACAGAGAAGATAGAGCCGAAAATACAGGAGGTAAAGCCGGTAAAAGCGGAACCTGAGATAAAGGCGCAGCTACCCCCGCAGGCTCAGGTCGGGAAGGCAGCCGAAAAGCCACAGGCGGCACCCCAGCCAGCATCTCAACCAGTACCCCAGCCGGCACCCCAGACGGCTAAGGCAGGAGTTAGCGTGGATTCTGCTGTAAAGTTCTTATCCGATATTGGTATGTCCGGTGTAACTGAGGCAGCCTCAACGGTCACGCAACTGGGCGGACAGGAGGCAGAAGAGCTTCAATCCAGGCTGCGCACTCTTCCTGCAGACCAGATACCTGAGGAGATCGTTAATCTTGGCGAATATGCTGCCTCTATTGAAGTAAAACTTCACGGTAAAAGCCAGGCAGGGGAACTGAACGGTATAATGCATATGTATTTCTCAAAAGATGTTGCCCTGTCCATTGCAAACGAACTGCTTGGCAATCAGCCAGATGCGGCTGTAAAAGAATTCAATGAGGACATTACCTCCACATTGAAAGAAACAGCCAATATTTTCGGCGGTCAGTACGTAAGCGCCATATCCGAATACATCGAAATTCCCATCCTGCTGGAAGCGCCGAATTTTAAGACAGGTCCTTCATCGCAGCTTGCCGAATCCATGATGAAAGATATTGCAGGGAAAATCGATTTTGCGCTTGCGACAGACCTTGCCTTCGGGAACAACAAGACCGGAAGGCTGATCATGCTCCTTGACCCGAAATCCTATGATATCATTATAACTAAGCTATTTTAGTGAGATTAAAGTATAGCATAATTCTTAAATTGCCGTAATACTTCCATCTCTATTTTTTATCTCAAAATTAAAAACACTTATCTCTTTTTCACTTTCGACCACTTTTCTTTCGATTTCGATTACTTTTCCTTTTTCGATATATTCATCCCATACCTTTGTCACTCTCAACCTGGCTTCATAATTCCCTGCTGCCAGTTTCCCGATTGGTATTATCTCAGTAGGAAGTGTTTCCACTGGCAAATCAGGACTCCAGTCGATATACGTTGCATAAACAGTGAATACATTCCCTTGTTTTTCTACCTTGTCGATGGTTATACTAGCTTCTGCTTCAGGAAAAACCCCTCTGAATACTACGAGATTCAGATCGTCATTAGCAGAAAAAATAGATTGTTGTGATGCTTTTTTATTAATGATATCTCTCAAACTCTCCCTAACCTCAGGGATACTACCTTTGATTACAGTGAACATGCCCTCAGATTTATTATAGGACCCTGCTGGTGTAGCATTATAGGACCCTGCTGGTGTAACCAAGTCTATTTCGGGATTGACCTCCGGTACCTCTGGTTGTTGTGATATACATCCTGATAGTATCGCTAACGCTATGGTTGAGACTACCAATAATCTTAGCTTAAAATTTTTGCTACTTTCATTTTTGCATCTATTCGGGTGCTTTTTTAACATCTAAATCACACTAATAGGCATTATACGAGGTAATATTTAATAATTACATACAAACCATCGAGTTAAGGCTGAATAATTTGATGATTTGCTAAAAATGATATTGTCAACGCCGTTATAATTTTACAATCACGTTGAAATTTTATAACGTCATTAAGAAGTTATTGTAACTATGCACTTAATTCGTAAAAAGATTTTCAATGTTAAATTATGCTCAGTATAGCTGATGCTGGAAGATCTGTTCTCATGTGTAGGCGCATATTCGCTTTTGCGTGCTCCGTTTAGGGCAGGTTGCAATCCTCATGATTCTGCTTTGATGGCTCGATGCTAAACTATTTTAATTAATACCGAGATATATACTGAATGTTTATGGATGACCGAACTGCAAATTTAAGGAGGAATCACTGGAATTGGTGCCAAGACTATTCTTTGTTTCAATCATCGCAATGATATTATCAGGATGCATATATCAACAGCCTGAGGTAATGAAAGTCAATCCTGTGACAGATTCCTTAGGCTCTCCTCTCGAAGGATATACAGGTAAATCTGAGAGTATGTTTATGGTACTTAAAGGTAGCATCCCTGAGGTTAAAGAAGGCTTGTACGATATTGTTGTTAAAAGGCAGATCAACCATCCTCTTTTTCTGTTGATGATAATCTAAATTTAGTTGTATTTAGAGGAATTTTCAGCACAGGCGGATACGGCATAATTATTGACAAAGTGGAAAGGTTAAGAAATGAAATTATAGTTCATGCCACATATGTAGATCCAGGAAAAGGGGTTGGAGTTACGGGCGCATTCACGCAACCTATGGCGATAATACCGATCGGGAGACTGGACGCTGGGGATTATGAAGCCAGGCTGAAGGTAACTATGGCAGAAGATTATGTTAATGAAATAAAAGTAACTGAACCCGAAAAACAATTGAATGTTTTTAATTTCGAAGTTAAAAAGGTACTCTTACCAAGCGGCGAAAATATAGTGGACTAATTTTTATTATAGTGTAATGTTTTGCGCCAGAGAATTAGATAAATAACAGAGTGTATATACAAATCACGGATAATGCCTGCGATAGCTATAGCATTGAGAATATCGATGTCATTAAAAATTTTAACGGCATTGAAATTTTTAAGCCTCATTGTAATATTACATGCCATTTGAAATATATACAACCTGTTCTATCTAAAAAATGAGTTTGTGAAGTCCAAGGGTCAAAAGGTTTGGAAATTCAAGCACTTGGTTGCACTTGGATTTTTACAGCCAGAAAGACATGGAGTTCAACACATTTCACCAAAGATGAGGCTGAACCCCATGTTTGCCCGAAGGTATGGTAAATGTTAGCTTTGAATTCATTTAAAGCTAACGCCGAGCCTGATGATAGCAAAGACCGAAGAGAATATAAATGGAGGAATTAAAAACTGATAGAAATATGGCGAAGGAGAATGAAAAGTCTTTAAATAGTAGTAATAGAGGGTTCTGGAGAAAAGTATTGTACTTACTAATGGCTATTATCGTAATAACCTCCATCATTTTTGTTATAAATTTTAAACAAGAGGAGACATTACCTTCCGAAAATGGAACATTAATAGAAAATACAACATTAATACAAGAAAAAATAAAAAGTAAACTAATCGGAATGGAACTAACCTACTATGATAAAAGAGGAGAGCTTGAGAAATATACTGTCAATGAAAGTGATATCAAAATGATAAATGAGACATGGCTTGATAATAAAAGAGTTTGGAAAGTAAGAATTGGAGTTGGGATTTCATGGGATTATTACTTTGATGAAACCGGAGAAAATATAGTGAAGACTGTGCAATTATTTAGAACGTAGAAAAAGGTGACGAACTTGTTATATTTACAGAAATTCCTAGCGAATAAGATTTTATTAAAAGCAATGATTTTATTAATACTAATTGCTTTACTCAATGGTAGTATTCGATTAGTGTCAGCAAACAGTGAAAACGAATCGAAAATGAATCAATCAGATTCAAAAGATGAAGTCGTATATGCTTTCAATAATTTTAATCAAGAGAATAACTTTCAGTGGAAGATTGATTGGAATAATGAGACTGGAACTCCCAAAACTCTTTATAAATACCACAGTTCTCAACTAACAGCTAACAAACTAAATGATAATCCGGAAGATAACGCTAGAGGATTCTTAATGAATCATAGTGATCTCTTTTTAATGAAAAGAGATTTAGCTGATTTGAGAACTACCAAAATCAGCTACGGTTTGGCATCGTCTCATGTAAGGTTCATCCAAACATATAACAACCTTACAGTAATTATGGTGCTGAAACTTCGGTTCATATGAATAAAGATGGGGAGATTGAATTATTACATAATAATTACAAGCCACAGATTAATATCAATATTTCCAATAAAAAAATATCAAAAGATGAATCGATTAGTACAGCGATAAAACATTTAAAACTCAATAGCATAGTGGAAGCGGGAATCAATGCCGAACTGGTTGTTTATCCTAAAGAGAACAGCTATTATCTTGCATGGAAAGTGTTAATACCAGCGTATGAACCACTTGGTTATTGGCTCACATTTATAGATGCAACGAATGGAAACATTCTGGATCAATTCAATCTAATTAAATTTGCAGACGGGTGGGGTTACGTTTTCGATCCGGATCCCGTTGTAACTTCTGGGAATAATACTCTTAGAGATAATAATAACTCGGATAATGATATTCTAACACAGCAAAGATTTAACCGGACTTTAAAAGATCTTGATGGTTCCGGTAATTTAACAGGACCTTATGTGGATTTAACTGCACCTAGAATTATGGGCTATAAACCTGCTGGTCTTACAAATGAAACTTCACTACATTTTAATTATACAAGATCCGATGACAGATTTGAGGAAGTAAATATATATTATCATATAGATAAGTTCCAACGCTATATCCAGTCTCTTGGGTTCACGAATGTGAATAATCGTCCGATACCCGTACATGCTCATTATCAATCAAGCGATAATTCATTTTATTGGTCGGCTGATAGAGGATTACATTTTGGTGATGGTGGTGTTGATGATGCAGAGGATGCTGATATAATCTTGCATGAGTATGGACATGCCATTCAAGATGATCAAGTTCCAGGATTCGGGGCCGCTGCCGAAACTGGAGCTATGGGAGAGGGATTTGGAGATTATATTGCTGCAAGTTTCTTTTCTGCAGTAAATAATGGATTCCAAAGAGCATGTGTAGGGGATTGGGATGCCACGAGTTATAGCGCAAGTAACCCGCCATGTACAAGGAGAGTAGATGGGCAGAAGCATTACCCTGAAGATATTGTAAACGAGGTACATGACGATGGTGAGATATGGTCTGCATCGCTGTGGGATATTTGGCTCCTCTTAGGAGCAACTGTAACCGATAAAATAGCCATTGAAGGTAACTTTTATCTAAGCCCTAATTCCAATTTTAACGATGGCGCTAATGCAATTGTTCTCGCTGATAGAAATCTCTATGGTGGAGCACATGTTTCTTCAATAGAAACAGTTTTTAAGAATCGTGGAATATTTCCTAACAATTCAGATTTCCTTTCAGGTGGTTGGTTCTACAGAAAGCAGAAGAATATCACCGGCTCAACAGCAGGCGCACAGACAAACTACCAGATGAAGCTTACAATCTATAACAGCTCTGGCACTGACACACCCGGCAACATCTATCTCGGAGGCAACGCTAAGAGCGATTTTAGCGACTTGAGATTCACTAAATCAGATGGAGTCACATTACTGGACTACTGGATAGAATCCTACACTCCGGGAGTAAACGCAACTGTCTGGGTCGAGGTGGATTCCATTCCAGCCAGCCCGAATACTGCCAGTATCTATCTGTATTATGGCAACAGTTTCGCTTCATCGTCGAGCAACATCCATAATACATTCCTTTTCGGAGATAATTTTGAGGATAGTAGCTGGACGGCTAATAACTGGAATCTATTTACAGGCGGATACACATTAGTATCAGCTACGCAGCGCGACGGCAGCACAGGCAATGTTTTAAAAAGCAATAACAATAGTGGTCAGACTCATATTATTGCTAATGTCGCGGCAGATAATATCGTAATTGAGGCTAACGTGAAACCGCTATATGATGCTGGAGGAACTATAAACTATGGAGTTACATTCAGGGATAGCAGCAATTTGAATACTGTGAATTATTTTAAACTTGAGTATCTCAATTGGGGTCCTGCAGGACATAATTTGCATTATGTAGGGTGCGCTCCAGAGACAAGACTTACAGGAATCGGGTGGACAATTAATAACTGGTATATGCTGCAGGCACAAATTTCCGGAAGTTCTTTAGTTATGAAACTTTATGACCGCAACGGAAATTTAATCCAAACTATACCCAAAACAGCAAGCTGCAGCCTTACAAATACGTGGCTGGGTATATACAGCGGCGATTATTCAGGCAACACGGCATATTATGATGCCTTCAGGGTAAGGAAATACGTATCTCCTGAGCCGGCATGGGGAAGCTGAAGAATTCCCCTTATCTTAATGTCCAGCAACCCTCTGGGGCACATCAAGAAATGTATTCAACTTCAACCACCGTAAAGGACGCTAAGACCGCAAAGCATAGCAGCATCAGTCTTAGCGTCCTTTGCGCTCTGGTATGAAAAACATTTCATCGCCATCCATGAACCACAATCCATGGCTGACTTTGCGGTGTTTAACTTAATCAATCTCCATAGAATATCTCAGAAGACTGCCGCATCATTCGGTATAATACATCTCGTTGCCGCGGATTACCCTGTCTGCATCTCTCTCAAGCCTTGAGATAACATTTTTATCCAGTTTCTTCCCTGTAAGCTGCTCTATGAACACAAGGGACTTGGCATGGTCCTCAGGGAGCAGTTTCCATGTGGGTCTCTCCACATAATAATCTATACCGTTGGCATAGGTCATCATTTTTGAATATACTTCTTCGCTTATCCACCCCACCTCAATGTAATATTCAAGTATCTCAGCAAGATTGTTCCGTCCCACCCTCTCCAGCAGGAACTCTATCCAGTTCAGGACGATTATGGATGTCTCAGCCCTGTTATCGAGGTGGGTTAATTTTACCGCATTACTGCCCTGTACATGTTGCTGCGGTGTATCTTTAGGTGCCTGCCCGGCATCCTGTGCGGACTGGTCAGGCGAATCGGGCGAAGGTGCATTTTTTTGCGTTTGCTGCTCAAGGAAAGGCTTTAGGTTCTCTAAAACCTGCTCTATGAGGGCATCGGGCTTGGGTACGGATGTCTCCATCACCTGGGTCAGTTCCTCCAGCCTCTCTTCAATGGCTTTGAATTTGGTATCGAACTCCTGCCTCAGATCCGGGGGGATCTCAGGTGCTCTCTGGCTCAAGGCTTCTATTTTTTTCTCGATCTGCTCTATTTTCTCAATTGACGCAGCAGCATCCTTCTCCCCTACGAACGGGTTCACGGTGCTTGAGACGACCTCGTATAGCGATAACAGCTCAAGGAGGCTCTCATCTATTTTATCCAGCCTGTCTTTGAACTCGTCAAGGCGCGCCTTGGAAGCCGAGACCGTGCTTTCCATCTTGTTTAATTTAACATCAAACTCTTTTACGGATTCGGTATTGGCGCTGATCTGCTCAGACTTGGCATTGATCATCTCTTCGATCTTTTTGGCAGATTCCTCCTGGCTCTTTTTGATCTGCTCGGCGATGTCTGAGGCTGCAGGTGCATTAGCTTCCTGGGCTTTTGTTTCGGATGTCTTTTTTATCTTCTCGATCTTTTTTATAAGGGACTCTTCAGGCATCCTTAATTTTTTGAATTTCTCTGATAAGCCCTCAAACATGCATTTCCCTTCTTATGATTATAATCATCACTACGATACTACGTTAATGTTATTTCAAGTTATTTATATTTTTGTGCTTTTGTTTCACCGGATTCAATGGTATGGGAAGTAATTCACACGCATTTCACAATTCTGTTTATATAGAGTACACCAATATCCCTTATCCAAATAAAGTGAGGTTTGATATGAGAGTAAGAACTGGAATTGAAGGATTTGATGCACTCGTTGAGGGAGGGTTGCCCCAGGGAAGGCAGTATCTGCTGAGCGGGTCGCCCGGCAGCGGGAAAACAACCTTTGGGGTGCAATTCCTTGCAGCCGGGGCGATGGAAGGGGAAGCAGGCGGATATGTGGCATTATCAGAGAGCATAGGGACTATTATAGAGGACATGTCGCGGTACAGCCTGAATATCGACGACTCCATCAAGAAAAAGAAATTGTTTTTCCTGGATATCGGTCCCACCATGAACTACGGGGATTACGATGAGAATTCAACGCTTATCACTACCAGCTATGACCAGCAGTCTACAGAATCTCCTGCGAATACGCCCCCGACTCCGCATACGGTGTACAAGAACGTGGAGACGCTGGTGAAACAGTACGGTATCAAGAGGCTGGTAATAGATTCACTTTCCGCTATCCGGTTCACTTCACAGCATCCTGCGATGGAGGAGAGAAGCATAGGAAGGTTCATCCGTAACCTGAAGAATCTCGGCTGTACAACGCTGCTCCTGTCGGAACTTCTTAAACCCGATGCCTATACGATAGAGCAGTTCGCTTCACACGGCGTCATATTCCTGCACAACTACATGGATAAGCAGGGAAATATGAGCAGAGCCTTGCAGATTATCAAGATGAGAGGAACAAAGCACGATTGTGAGATGCACGGCGTTGAATTCACAGACAAAGGATTAAGAGTGCTGAAATCTGTAAAAAAATAATGGAAGGGGTTTGAGCATTATTAGCGGCAAAACATCTGAGAAGGAGCAGCTTATAAATAAAATATATGAGCTGGGGTTTGAAGTGGGATATAAGAACCACTCAGAGATAGGCTGGGTGCTCAGAGAATATAACAAGCTTATAAGCGAGGCGCAGAGCCTGGGTATCCAGTCGCCCGAGAACTATTACAATGACGGGAAAGTGAAAGGCAAAGCGAACAGGGATAAGGGGATAAGCGAGTATTCGGGAAAGATGGCGCAGGGCGCTGCTACCGACCTCCCCGCAGGGTCGGATACTGATGCAGATGATCTTCCGGATGAGGAGCGTACAGACCGTGTTCTTAGAAAGCCGTCCATTGATCAGCTTCCACACCTCGTTGAAAAAATCAGCATGATCGATATCCCTAAATTTCTTTACGGGTTCAAACTTTTAAAAAAATAACGGTTCACACGTTTTTCACAAATCTGTATATATGGTAGTGTATTCTTTTTAATTTACAAATAAAAATGTATTTATGCGGCTGCAGTGCTGCATAAAAAAAGTTGGAGAAGATTAAAAAGGAGATTTAACATGGTTAGCATAAAAGATATATCTTTAAGCAAAAAGCTGTTGGGCGGATTCGGGCTTGTCAGCATTTTGCTGATAATAGTCGCGGTGGTGAGCATCACAACGATAAGATCTCTTGATGCCGACACACAATCTTTAGTCGACAATGAAATCAAATTACAGGAAAAAGCTCTTGAAATAGATGTCAATATGCTTGAAGCGAGACGCTATGAGAAAGACTTTTTAATGACGCATGACCTGTCGAATGTCGATAAAGTGACGAAAGCAACCGATAATGTCTCGAAAATCTCGGAGGAAATAAAGAAGCTGGATGTCCCGCAGGAAAGAAAGGACATGGCAGACAAAATGATAGTATTGATAGGGGATTATAAAAAAGGGGTCCTGGATGTAGTCCAGCTTTCCAAGACAAAAGGGCTGGATGAGAACTCGGGGCTCCAGAATGACCTCAGGACTGCTGTGCATGGAGTAGAGGACGACATTAAAAAACAGAGCGATGACCTGCTCATGGCAGACATGCTGACATTAAGAAGGAACGAGAAGGACTATCTCCTGAGAGGCGATGTATCATACCAGAAAACCTTGCATGATAATGAAAAGATACTCCAGAACCACCTCGCTGCAAGCAAGATACCCCAGAATGTTAAAGATGATATTAACGCCAAACTCCTGGTGTACACCGCTGCATTTGATAAGGTTGTAAATATAGACGCCCAGATAGCATCCAAAACAAACGAGTACAAGGATACGGTCCACCAGATAGAGCCATTAGTAGATGAATTTATGATGGATGCCCGGTATGACGAAAATGCACAGATTGCGGAAACTGACAAAACAAATGCGACAGCACAGACCACCGTGATAGTATTATCCGTCGTTGCAGTCGCAGCAGGTCTTTTCATCGGAGTATATATCTCCCGCGCCATCACCAAACCCGTGGACAGTATGCTCCAGGCTTCCAATAAAGTCGCAGCAGGCGACCTCACGGTAGAGGTGAAGAGTGATTCCAAGGATGAGGTAGGACAGTTATCTTCGGCTATCCAGGCAATGACAGAGAGCTTAAAAGGCGTTCTTGGCAAGGTACAGAACTCTGCTATGAGCGTTTCCTCAACTGCGCAGGAACTTTCAGCATCAAGCGAGGAGATGAAAGCCTCCACCGACCAGATATCCAACACTACACAGGATATTGCCAGGGGCGTAAGCCAGCAGGCATCAAAGATGACAGAGATCAGCCGCGCCATGAAGGAGATGGCAGAGAGCGTTCAGCAGGTCGCAGCCAATTCCCAGAAGGCTGCTGAGGGAGCGGATGATGCCAACAAGACCGCACAGGAAGTAGGCAAGATATCAGGCGAAGTTGCGCAGAAGATGACAGAGATTCAATCCACAGTAGATAACTCTGCCGCTGTCATAAAAGAACTTGACAGCAAGTCCCAGAAGATTGGCGAGATAATAGGAGTGATTACCAATATTGCAGACCAGACAAACCTCCTTGCTCTGAATGCTGCCATAGAAGCCGCCCGCGCAGGAGAACATGGAAGAGGCTTTGCTGTGGTCGCTGACGAGGTAAGAAAGCTTGCTGAAGAATCAAGAGGTGCAGCCAATCAGATCACCGAACTCATAAAAGAGGTACAGAAGGGGACAAAGAGAGCCGTAGAAAGCATGGATAAAGGTACCAAAACAGTCAGTGAGGGTGCAAAGACAATCGAAACGACTGTATCGTCCATCAATATGATAGTCCAGGCTGCCGGGAACGTGGCTACGATGGTACAGGAAATAGCTGCTGCAGCAGAAGAACAGTCAGCATCCGTAGAAGAGGTCACAGCTTCTGTTGAGGACGTTTCCGCAATAAGCGAAGAATCCGCAGCAGGCACTCAGGAAGCATCTGCCGCTGCTGAGGAGCAGGCAGCATCGATGGAGCAGCTCGTGAGAGCAGCCCAGGAACTGGCACAACTGGCAGAGGAATTACAGACTGAAGTTGCTAAATTCAATCTTGGTGCAACATCAACAATCAAGCATATTGACGAGCAGTCAAAGAAACCCCAGGCAGAACGAACATCACTCGATAAGCATGAACAAAAAGCCTCTGCAGCTATGAAGCATGTGGATGAGATCTTAAAACATGAGACGAAACCATCAATAAGATATGATATACCGAAGGTAAATAAACAGAAACCTGAGCCCAGGAATAAGAAGCCTGAGGAGCAGGAACAGAAATCAGCCATTAAACAGGATACTCCAGGAGATGTGGAGGACGTGACGGCATCCATGTTCGAGAACATTGTTAAGTAACAGGAGAAGAAGTATGGCAGAACTACCCCAGGATAAAAAAACAGCATCGGACGGCGAGTTCCAGCTTGTAGTGTTCAGCATAGGCACTGAAGAGTTCGGCGTAGATATCATGAAAGTGCAGGAGATAATCCGCATGACCAGCATCACGAAGATCCCCCAGGCGCCTGAATACATAAGGGGAATAATCAACCTGCGCGGCAGGATCATAGTGGTTATAAACCTGAACGTGGTGCTGGGCATGGCGAGCAAGGAGCAGGA
>JAPMTX010000156.1 GCA_026552855.1 Candidatus Methanoperedens sp.
ATTATACATTCAAAAAGAACAATTAAAATATAGAGGGTATTTACCGAGTAACTCATCTGAAACCCATTTTGGATGTCGTCTAACGTGTTTGAACGGGGATAGATTTTTCATACGAACTATTCATGAACCGATAATTCATAGATACTGCATGAAGAAGCAATCTTTCACGCAAAGTACTATTATATTTCTAAAAGGCGCTGCACTTTTTAAGTAAATAGAGAGCATGTAAAAGCTGGTACATACAATATGCCCTTCTCAGGTGCCTGGACTCCCTGAAAGTAGGGAACGTTCCCTGAATCCAGGAAAATAACCGGATTATTTCGATAACACAGCCGCACACCTCAAACGATTCACAAGCATCAGCATCAATTGGAAGTTATTTTCGAACCGATATGGCAGCTCTTCCAGATATTCTGGTATGACCATATCATCCTGAGTTATACAAAAAAACTATACCTACAGGAAGCATTTCAGATGTCAACTTACCTGAATTAGGGGTATGAACCATTGGAACCGATAATTGAGGTCAGGAACCTTTCCAAGATTTTCATCTCAAGAGGAAGAAAAATAACAGCAGTGGATGATGTCACTTTCGACGTGTACAAAGGAGAGATTTTTGGTATGATAGGACCGAACGGAGCCGGCAAATCCACTGCATTTGCCATGATGACAACATTAATAAAACCTACGGGCGGAAGCATAAGGGTTGCAGGTTTTGATGTTGTAAAGGAGGATGACAGGATAAGACCGATCATAGGTATAGTCCCCCAGAAACTCAGCCTTTACCCGGACCTTACAGCCAGGGAGAACCTGGAGCTTATGGGCAACCTTTATGATGTGCCTAAAAAGGTCATGGAAGAAAGGATTGAGTACTACCTGAAACTGGTCAATCTTGAAACTCATGCAGACCGTCTTACAGGCGGCTTTTCGGGCGGCATGAAGCAGCGCCTTTCCGTGATTAGCGCGGTGATACACGACCCGCAGATAATCTTCTGGGATGAACCAACTACTGGTCTTGACCCCCAGACCAGGCAGGCGATCTGGAAACTTGCCCGAAAATTCAATAAGGAAGGAAAAACCCTTATTTTTACTACACACTACATGGATGAGGCGGATAAACTCTGCGACAGGGTTGCGATAATGAATGCAGGTAAACTGATAGCTTTAGATAATCCTGAAAACCTGAAGAAAGCCTCAAACAGCACGAATCTTGAAGAAGTTTTCATTCACCTGACAGGCGAGGAGATACGTGATTGAAATGGATTTAAAAACCGAGCTTAGAAAATCCTGGGTAATTATGATTAAAGAGTTCAAGCAGATTTTCAGGAAAAAAGCATTCATAATCCCGATGTTTATGTTCCCGATAGTCATGATCGTTTTTTTTGGCTACGGCATGGGCGGCACGGTCAAAAACGCTGACATTCTCATCATCAATGACGACACAGGTACAGCCTCAAGTTCCCTTGTTCAGGAAATCGGAAGCTTCATTCCCAAATACGGCGATCCCAAAATGTTCTCGATAACTTATACGAAGGATATGGGGCAATCCGAGGCAGAAAGAAAAATAGACGCCGGGTTGTACAAAGCCGTCCTGATAATTCCGCAGGACTATAGCGAACGCGTGGCAAAAAATGAGAGCGTGACACTGACACTGCTGACCGACTCCTCAGACACCACATCAACCGGCATAATAATTAATTTTATGAGGCAATTGCTTGCAAAAACCGGAACAGTCTCTTTAAAAATTCCTGATGTTTATGGCAAACTACAATACCTGGACTTCCTCACGCCTGCGGTTATTGCCCTTACAGTGTTCTTCGGTACTATTCAGACCATGGGTTATGCGATAGCAGGAGAGAGGCAGGACGGCACCATAGTCCGCATTATGATGACACCCGTGAGTCGGGGAGCCATTATTCTCGGTAAAACTTTGCATCAGCTTATCCTGCAGCTTGCCAGGGCTGTGGTACTGATAATCGGCGCAATTGTTCTCCTGGGGGTCACGATGAACGGAAGCTGGCTCCTCGTGGCTCTGGTACTTATCATCTTCACTTTTGGCGCGGTAGGTCTTGGAATTGCTATATCTGCCGTATCGGAGGACATGATCTCTTTTCAGGCAATAAGCATGTTAGTAGCCTTTCCTTCCATGTTTGCCACAGGCGTTTTCTATCCTTTGAGCTCAGCTCCGGACTGGATGCGCTGGATAGCGTATACAGTGCCTCTCACATACGCTAACGATGCAATGCGTACTATCATGGTCAAGGGACAGGGTTTGAACTCTATAGCTAATGATCTGGTTATACTTCTTATCTTTGCGGTTTTTTATTTCGCCTTGGGCGTATATCTTTTCAGGAGGGAAGTATAAATTGAAGAAAATAATAATGATTTTTTCCCTGCTGGTTGTTATGTTATCAGGTACAGCAGGCGCTTATAATGCACCGGGCACTTATAGTGTGCCTCACAGCTTCGATTTTGCAAAGAATTATTATAATTCGTTCGGCAGCCCTGATATCAATGCCACCATTGTTGGCAGTAATGAATTCGATAGAGGACAGACAATCACTTTGAATATCGATTTGATGAACAGGGGCAAATTCTTAGGATTTGAGAGCGACAGGACTCCTTCTGGAGCAGATGAGCTCTATGCGGCGCAGACCGAAGTAAAGCTGGAGAGTAAGATAGTGGATGCTTCCGGTATAGTGGCTTCTCTTTCAGCAGCGCCCGGAAGTCCAATTGAAGTCAAATCCGTAAGCCAGCTGATAGGTTCTATAAGAAGCGGACAGAATGCGCCCGCACCTGCAAAATTCGATATAAAGATAGATAAAAAGGCAAAGGCAGGCGAATATAATCTTTACTTAAATCTTTCATATGATTACCAGCAGAACGTGCAGATTATAGATGCAAACGCCAGTGCCCAAACCTATGATGCAAACTACTGGTATGGGGTTATGAACCAGAACCAGACCTTAAAAATCAAAGTAAAAAAACAGGCTGATTTTGAAATAATAAAAACTAACGGCAGTCTTTATCAGGGCAGGGAAGATACGATCGAGATCGATATTAAAAATACAGGAGAGGAAGCAGCAAAAGGTGCCATGGCGATAATCAACCCTGGCGACCCGTTAAGCACAACGGACGATAAAGCCTTCCTGAATACCATAGAACCAGGAGGCACGGCTGCAGCCAGATTCAAAGTTAAGGCAGACAGCAAATCCCTGCCCAAATCCTATTCGATAGACACAGTGCTGAGATATGAGACCCCGGAAGGCGATATCAGGTACTCCAGCACCTTACAGGCGCCAGTGGAAGTGAAGGAAACCGGTCTGTTCCAGAGGCTGTTCGGATGGATTTAGCTGCACAGATAATACGGACATATCAATCTACACTTCACCTGCGCCGGTGAACTCTTATTCAATATGCAGCAGCCTGAGAAGCAGATCCCGCGCAGGTGATGACGCAAAACTTTAACTAATATCAACAAGAAATTACAAATCAAAGAGGGAGTAATAAAAATGGTTAAAGCTGCAGAGGAAACATCAGTAGATTTTATATCAAATGCTCAAAAAGGGATTACATGCGGTACTATACATAGAGACAGGGTGATGGCAGATGCCAGATAATGCAGGACAGCCCGGAAGAAGACCCAACCGCCTGATATTCGAGAAAAGCCCGTACCTGCTCCAGCATGCGTACAACCCTGTGGACTGGTACCCGTGGGGCGAAGAGGCTTTTGAGAAGGCAAAAAGAGAGGATAAGCCCATCTTCCTGTCTATAGGATATTCCACCTGCCACTGGTGCCATGTGATGGAGAAGGAATCCTTTGAAGACGATCTGGTGGCAGGGTTCATGAACGATACCTTCGTATCCATAAAAGTTGACAGGGAAGAGCGACCCGACATAGACGCCGCGTATATGAAAGTGTGCCAGGCTATGACGGGTAGCGGCGGCTGGCCCCTTAACATAATCATGATGCCAGATAAAAAGCCTTTCTTCGCTGCGACCTACATACCGAAGGTGAGCAGATCAGGAAGAACAGGTATGCTTGAGCTTATACCGAAGGTCAGCGACCTCTGGATAACGCGCAGGAAAGAGGTGGAAGAAGCTGCAGCGCAGGCGCTGTCGGCTCTCAGGGAAACTCCTGCGGGCGCACCGGGGAAAGAATTGGGAGAGGATGTACTTCATATGGCATACGAACAACTGCTCGGGGCGTTCGATGAACAGCACGGCGGTTTTGGCGATGCTCCCAAGTTCCCCACGCCGCACAACCTCATGTTCCTCCTGCGCTACTGGAAGCGGACAGGGGATATAATAGCACTCCGCATGGTAGAGCGGACGCTCACAGCCATGCGCATGGGCGGGATATACGACCACATAGGCTTTGGCTTTCACCGGTATTCTACTGATGCAGCATGGTTCCTGCCTCATTTTGAGAAGATGTTATACGACCAGGCGTTGCTCGCGATGGCTTACACGGAAGCTTTCCAGGCTACCGGAGAAAAGGAATACGAAAGAACCGTCCGTGAGGTCTTTACCTACGTGCTGCGGGACATGACCTCTCCTGAAGGGGCGTTCTACTCCGGGGAGGATGCGGATAGCGAAGGTATCGAGGGGAAGTTCTACGTGTGGACGGAGAACGAGATAAGGTCGGTGCTGGGAGAGGAAAGCGACCTGGTAGTGAGAGTATTTAACGTGAAAAAGAACGGGAATTTCAAAGAGGACGGGAAGAGGGTTGGGGAAAATATCCTGCACATGACGAAACCGCTCCCTGAGCTTGTCTCAGAGTTCGGGCTCTTGGCGGACGAGCTTCAAAAACGGATTGACGATGCGCGGCAGAAGCTGTTCAAAGCCCGCGAGAAGCGCATACATCCGGGCAAGGACGATAAGGTCTTAATGGACTGGAACGGGCTTGTGATCGCAGCCCTGGCTAAGGGCGCGGCTGCACTCAATGAGCCTGAATATATGAATGCTGCACAGCGGGCGGTTGACTTTGTGCTGGGGAACATGCGCGACCCGAGAGGCAGGTTGTACCACAGGTACCGCGACAGCGAGCTTGCAGTACCTGCATTTCTTGAGGATTATGCGTTCCTTGTATGGGGACTGATAGAACTTTACGAGGTAACGTTCAAAGAATCCTATCTCCAGGCTGCGCTTGACCTCACGAACGACCAGATAGAACATTTCTGGGACAGGGAGAACCTTGGGTTCTATTCAACAGCAGATGACGCGGAGGAGGTACTTGTCCGAAGAAAAGAGATATATGACGGCGCAGTTCCATCGGGCAACTCAGTATCCATGCTGAACCTGCTCCGCCTGGGCAGGATGACCGCGAACCCTGAGCTGGAGAGAATGGCGGCAGAGATAGGTCAGGCGTTCTCTCAGATCGTTTACCAGGCGCCATATGCACACACCCAGTTGATGGCTGCAGTTGATTTTGCTATCGGGCCTTCAAGCGAGGTAGTTATTGCAGGCGATCTTGAGGCTGACGATACAAAAGCCATGCTGGAGGCGCTGGAAAGGGAATTCATACCTGACAAGGTGGTAATCTTCCGTCCGGGCAAAATTGAGGAGCCTGAAATACTGCAGCTGGCTGAATATGCAAGGTATATGTTCAGCACCGACGGGAAGGCTACAGCCTATGTATGCAGGAACTATAGCTGCAGGACACCGACCATCTATGCCGAAAGGATGCTTGAGCTGCTGAAAGCGCCCTGAGCAGGCGGCGGTATTATTTTGCCTTCTTGCCTTCTGCTCTCTTGTTCTCTTTTGGTTCTTCCGTCTTCTCGGAAGCTTCTTTCTTTGGGAAGACCTCGCTCAGAGGTTTCTGCCCGTACTCCACGATAACAGCGTTGATCTGGGCAGTATCGGATGATATCTCCCGTCCGCGCATGGATTTCCGCCTTCTGACGCCTTCCGCCTTGGGGTGGTATCCCACGCCGCCAGCGACCAGGATCTTTCTCCTCCCGGGTCCGGTCAGGTCGGGTCTCATCGGGAAGCCGTCCTTGTCAGTTCCTCCCGTAACCTTGATCGTATAACCCGCAAGCCCTACTATGTCCCCGGTTATTATGTCGCCGATGCTCTTGCCTATGAATTTGTTGGCTGCTGTCCCAGTGACCGCTACCTGATATGCCTGTGCGGTCTTGCTGTCCGAAACCACTACTCTGAAATCTACCATTATTTTGGCTCCTTAAGTTTGATAATCTTTATTCTGTGAATCAGAATTATAACTTGGCTTTACTGGGAGTTATGATACTTAAATTTATTGTAAACTAGGCGATAACTTGCCCGCAATCCTTATATCAGAACAGGATAAGTAAACATATGGGTGAAAAAGTGGCAGACAGACTTTTTGAGCTATTGAATAAGGCGATCGCAAGAGAACTCGGCGTAAGTATACAGTATATGTGGCAGCATGTGATGGCTCTGGGGATGAAAAGCCCGGAGGTAAAGGATATCTTCAAGGATATCGCCATAGTTGAGATGAAACATGCCGAGGACATTGCTGAGCGTCTCTTCTACCTTGGCGGCATACCCACGACCAAACCCACGCCGATAAACGTAGGTGAATCCCTGAGTGATATGGTCGGACTTGACCTGCAGGCTGAGAATGAAGCCATAGAGTTATATACGGAGATTATCAGGGTGGCGGATGAAGAGAAAGATTCGACTACTCGACTTTTATTCGAGGAGATACTCATGGCTGAAGAGGAGCATAAAAATACATTCTCAAAGCTGCTTAAATAGCAGCCATTGCTCTAAATTATTTATCCTGGATTATAATTTGCAGCTCCTGCTATGGTCGGGCTATATTACAATATAGATGGCTATATCCCGCTATAGTAATACTGCGCATTACGCTGGTTTTTTGGAATTGATTTTGTTCATGCTAAAATCATTATGAGTGGATTTGATGATTTTTTGATTATGATGCCTCTATTGGAGCTGGTACAGCCCGGCAATCTCTGCCCGCCGGTCACCATGACGGAGCAGACATGCCAAGCTGCGCCTTCAGGGGTTGGACTGTTCTTCAAAATGGATTTAAGCAGCTTTTTTCTCAGGATGCCCCCTGCCGCCGGGTATCATAAAACCGCATTAACGCCAAAAATACAGATGCCGGTGTGTTAAATCTGCGTTCATCTGCGGTTTTTCTCTTAATAGCGCCCATCTACGGTTTCTCTCTCAATAGGCTGCGGTTCCTTTCTCTCAAAACCTATGTTATTGATTTATTGGCTGCATGCATAGCATTTTGCTTAGAAACATATATTTTATGCAATATATTCACTCAATTAACATATAATCTTATAGCTTTAAAACTATAATAGATACGACTATTTAAGCACCGCAAAGAACGCAAAGCGTAGCAATGTTTTTCTTTGCGAACTTTACGCGCTGGTGTGAAAAACTTTTCATCGCCATCTATGAGCCACAGTTATGGCCGACTTTGCGGTTGAGTCTATTGAAGCACAATATAAACGCATGTTAAAGCTGAACTTTGGAATTAGTTATTTTATCGCTTTCGCTATCACAGGAGCTGCGCTCACAACGCTCACGCCCTTATCGATGGTATCCGTCGCGATTATCCCTCTCGCCCCTGCCCTGAACAGCTTAAGAACAGCATTGTTTGAAAGTACAGGATGCACGCAGGCTGCATAGACACTGTGCGCCCCCTGTTTCCGCAGCAGGGATATAGTCTCAGCCATCGTGCCCCCGGTCGAGATGATATCGTCAATGATTATCACGTCCCGCCCCTTAACATCAAGGTTCTTTGGCTGTATGGTCACTTCCTCGCCGCTTAATCGCGTCTTCTCAAGGTAATCGTATTCCAGACCGAGGTCTCTCGATGCGTTACGTGCAAGACCTATTGCACCGTCATCCGGTGCGATGATGATTGGCTTCACAAGTACCAGGTTCTTTATGTATTTGCCTATGACCGGGGTCGCATCGAGATTGACAGCGTTCCCGTCAAAATGGTCAAGGATATCAGGGTCGTGGATATTGATCGTGTAAATATTATCAGCTTTTACCGTCCTTGCGACAGCATGCGCGCTTATCGGCTCGCCGCTCTTGAACCGCTTGTCCTGGCGCGCGTACCCCATATACGGGATGATAACATTGAGCTCAGAAGCCTCGCTGCACGCCTCGATGAGCAAAAGCAAAGAGACAAGATCAGAATCCGTCACTGTGCTCTGGATTATCGTAACGCTGTCCCCGGCGAATTCGTCCAGGATGCGTATATACTGCTCTCCATCCGGGAATCTTTTAAACTCGCTTATGAGCAGTTTATATTTCAGTAATTCAGAGACCCTTGCGGCAAGCAACTGTGAAGCATGACCACCGATAATGTTCAATATGATACCTCATGCCTGTAATGGAAAGAGGGATATAAAGAATTTTGTTTTATCCCTCTTACACGGATAATTTATTCCCTTCTTCTATAAAGCAGGAATGCTATCAGCCCTAATACCGCTGAAACAGGAAGAACAACAGAAGGGAACTCAGGTATTGATGTTGGCGGTCCGATTGGGGTTCTTGTTACATTTGGTGTTGTTACCGGCTGCACCTCTACTTTCCCGGTCATGCCCATATTATCGTGTATAAGGCAGACATAATCGTACGTACCCGGTTTAGTAAACAAGAGAGTGTAGTTCTGTCCGGGCTGGAGAATACCGGAATTGAAAAACCCTGTCCCATTGTAGATGCTCCCGCCTGCTGGTGCTGCAGCCACAGGGTTTACTGAGAGATCAGGCAGTATGAATTCAGGTACAGGCTGTCCCGGGACCGGGAAAGTCACTGTATGTATCTCCATGGGATTCGTCTGGGTCCAGGTAACCGTATCACCTGTATGTATCTTCAGCGTACCTGGTGTAAAGCGCATGTAAGCGGAATCGTGCTTTACGACATCGCCGCAAGAGATCGATGTAGCTCCGCTGCCTGACATAGTGGGACCCTGGTGCACGTTGATGAACCATCCGCGGCTCAGGACAGCAAGCCATGGAGGACCGTTGATAGTGGTCGTGCTCGTAGCTGTGCCATCAGCGCCTGCTGTCAGATTGTTCAACGGGAAAGTTATTCCACCGCCAGCTTCACAAGTACCCGCATGGATATGCTCAGGATGGACGCTGTTCGGAGCAAGCCCTGAGACCTTAACCTGCACCTGTAAAATACCCGGACCCGTAAAGTTCAACGTTGCACTTCCGGTTACAGATGAGTTGTTCTGCGGGGTCAGAAGCACATTTGCATTCGTTGGCAGTGGAATATCAGCTGCAGCCTGCCATACGGTCGTGCCGTTCGGTCCGGGAGCAGAGGTCAGACTTAGGTTTTCCACAAGCTGCTGTCCTGCATCCAGGTCCATCTGTAACTCCTGCTTACCCTGTGTTGCGTACTGCTCCTGCGTGAACAGGTACGGACTGCCGGCGGACTGTACGATAACGATGCCTCCCATCCCAGGATGGATAAGGCACTGATAAGTGTAAACGCCAGGCTTCAAAAAGTTCAGCGAATAACTCGTTCCCGGTAACATCAAGCCAGAACTGACGTGACCTGTACCATTGTAAACTGAGCCCCCTACAGGCAGCAACACCTCAGGACTGTCTGGACTGGGAACCGGTCCACCGCTCAGGAAGCTTACAGTATGGGGTTCATCTCCTCCGAGCGTCCAGTTTATTGTATCTCCTTCATTGATCGTGATGACGCCGGGATAAAATCCCAAGCCTTGCAGTGCCATATCTGGCGTTTGTCCGCCAGCAAGTACATGCCACGTAGTCCCCTGCGCCGCCGCTACACCTGATAGAAATATGAATGCCAGGATTATAGTTCCAGTTGCTATACTGAGGGTATACCCTCTTCTAACCTTGTTCCTTAACATATTACCACTCCCTTAAAAAGGGCATCCGCTCCTGTACGTATTTGAGCGGGCACCACACCATATCACACCATATAATAGTTACTTCAATAGGATAAAAGCATTTCGGGGAAGCGGTAGATTCATGTAGGTTCCTGAATTCTTCTTAAATCCGGATACTGCCTTTATCCTGCGATTAATATAAGGTTTTATTTTGTTTATAATGTAATGTATTATCGTTATATTTATGTACAGCTTCATCTATTTTGAATAGCCGCAGATTTAGTTAGATCTATAACTTACCTGCGTATTCAACCGGAAAATATCGGTAGTGACATCAAATACAAAAGTTTATTATAATGCGGATTAATGAATCGCAAAGTTATCCATGGAGAACAAAATATGACTCTGTTCATCGAAATTAAGGACCTTCGTGTTGGCTTCGATGGAGTTGATGTTCTAAAGAATATTAACCTTGAGGTTAAAGAAGGCGAGATCCTCGGAATACTCGGAAAAAGCAGCGCAGGAAAATCCATTCTTATGCATGTGCTCAGGGGAGTGGAGGCTTTTGATGATGTCTCAGGCAGTGTTATCTACCATCTGTCCAGGTGCAGCAACTGCGGGTTCATAGACCGACCGAGCAAAGTGGGGATGGCATGCCCGAGATGCAATTCTGGTCTTGAGAAACTTGAGGTGGATTTTGTAAAACTGCCCATCCATGACCCTCTCAGGCGGGACATCACAAGAAGGATAGCCATCATGCTCCAGAGGACGTTCGCTTTGTACGGCGATGAGCGTGTCATCGTGAACGTCATGAACGCGCTCCAGGAGATAGATGAGCTCAGTCCCAATGCAATAAACGTTGCTGCTGACCTGCTTGACCAGGTAAACCTCTCCAACAGGATGATGCACATCGCAAGAGAGCTCTCAGGAGGAGAGAAACAGCGCGTTGTCCTTGCAAGGCAGCTTGTGAAAAACCCGATACTGCTGCTGGCAGATGAGCCGACAGGTACACTTGACCCCAAGACCGCAGACATAGTGCACGAAACCATCCTGAACGCGACCAGGGATTTCAAGATGTCGCTTATTATCACATCCCACTGGCCCAAGGTCATCGAGGAGCTCTCGCACCGCGCAATGTGGCTTGAAGAAGGCAGGATCGTGAAGATCGGCGATCCGCATGAGATCGCTGCGGAGTTCATGAAAGAGGTGGGAGAACTGGACAACCAGGAGAAAGTTGATATCGGTAAACCTATCATCCGGGCACGCGACCTGAAAATGACGTACTTCTCCCTGGACAGGGGCATAGTCAGAGCGGTCAACGACATCAATTTCGACGTGAGCGAGAGCGAGATATTCGGACTGATAGGAGTGAGCGGAGCCGGCAAGACCACAACGTCCAAGATCGTTTCAGGCTTGCTGCGTCCCACGTCCGGCTCCATCGAGATCAGGATAGGCGACGAATGGATAGACATGACCCAGCCCGGTCCTGACAAGAAAGGGAGAGCCACGAAATATATCGGCATCCTCCACCAGGAATACAGTCTCTATCCCCACAGGAACGTCATCGACAATCTGACAGAAGCCATCGGTCTTGACCTGCCATACGAACTGGGTGAAAGGAAAGCCATCCAGACCCTTATGACCGCAGGCTTTACCGAGAAGAAAGCAAATGAGATCCTCACCAAGATGCCTGACGAACTGAGCGAGGGTGAAAGGCACAGGGTGGCTATGGCTCAGGTGCTTATGAAAGAGCCAAGGATACTTGTGTTTGACGAGCCGACAGGAACGATGGACCCTGTAACGAAGATAGAGGTCGCAAAATCCATTCTCCACGCCAGGAAGACACTTGGGGAGACATTCGTCATAGTATCGCACGATATGGATTTCGTGGCTCAGGTATGCGACCGGGCTGCACTGATGCGCCTTGGAAAGATCGTGGATATCGGGGAAACGGATACTGTTTTATCAAAACTTTCGGAGAAAGAGCGGGAAGAAGCTCTGGAAGGGATCGTTAAAGAATTGAAATGAGCCGGGTAATAATTAAAGAGCCGCAGATGAAATCAGAAAGGTGCAGACGCCCGATTGATTTCCGGAGAAGAGATGATATCAGTAGAGATTAACGGGCAGAAAATAGAATTAAAGGAAGGCTCAAATCTTAAGGATGCCATCGAACTTGCAAAAGCCTTCTACATCCCCGAAACAACTGTGGGAATCCTGAAAGCCGGCGAGAAGAAGCAAGAGGCGACACCTGAATACAAAATTCTCACCTCAAAAGGGGAATTCAGGATAGAACTTGCAGGCGGATCCGAAATATGGAATAAATTTTATTCTTCTTTCTCAACATTGAGGGCGCACTGGGAGACGAGCAATTCTGTAGCGTTCGGTCCTCTGGAGACCGATATCGTCCCTGAGAGAGGAGAGAAAAAATTCAATCGTTACGACGTTTTCATAGGAACCGGAGGGTATGACGCAAAAAACACGTACCTTCTCTTCGCAAAGAACAAGCACATCTCGGACTACGGAAGCCCGAAGGACGCGGTGATCGCCAAGGTCGTGAGCGGCAAGAGTATTTTAATGCAGCTCAGGCAGGGCGATTCTATACAGAAGATCGAACCTGTCATAAGGTGGGAGACACTGCTTGACAAGATATCCACTGCCGACCTTGATACCAGGCTTGAGGACGGGATGAGCATCTTCACGTATTTCAAGGTCGATCTGGTCAATGAGGCGCCTGAAGGCGCTGAGCATTTGCTTGCACTTATCAGGAGAAAAATATTCAGTGTCGATACGTTCTCAAATTCGTTCCTCTCTGACGACAAACTTAAAGGGGAAGGCTGTCCGTACGAGCACTGGGACGCGCGCTCAGAAGGCGCTGTGGCTGTCAGGACGGACGGAATCGGCAACGGGAGGGTGTACATTTACAAAGAGGACAGGACATCAAGCGCAGTACACAGCGTGGTCGGGCATGTCTCGGAGGGACTTGAACTTATCAGGGTAGCCTCCGAAGGCAGTAAACTTGCTGCGCTATCTAACCCTGAGCGTGTCATGATACTGGGCATGGGCTTTCCTGAAGCGGAAAGAGTGCTTAGCGAGCGCGGGCTGAAGCTTGAAAAAAGAGGATATACAGGTGAAGATGCCATCATAGTCGAGCAGGACCCTGATACCACTATCGAGATCATAGGCGAAGGCGTGGTAACAGCCCTCGGCGTAAAATCAGACAAGATAATCGATGTCAGGCTGTACGATGACAGGGCTCCCATCACGCTTGATTTCTTCAGGCATTCGCTGCGCCTGAAAGACAGACCCCTGGGACCGCTGCCTGTATTATATACGTACGAGAACACGTTCCTGTTCAGGTCCGAGAAAGAGGCAGAGGCTTATAAAGAGATAAACCCTGAGAACGTCCCGAAAGCCAAGATCAATGCAGGGGAGATAGGAGTGACCAACCAGGCAGCAAAACGCTACGGCATGATAGGTGTCAAGCTTATTGATGATGAGAAATATGGTCCGACCGGTGAGAAGTTCGAGTGCACAAACATTATAGGAAAAGTCATCGACCCCCAGCGGCTCCAAGGAGTTAAGGCTGGGGATATTGTTTATATAAGGGAGGTCTTCTGATGGACCCGATAACGAAAATGGTTGTTATTAACTCCACGAAAGTACTGCCGAGCGATGTTGTTATCAAGCTCTATGAATCAAATGCTGACGTGATGATAAAAGAGACCTGTTTTGGCATCATAGTGTCGGGTGAGCGGTCAGCGGTCGAGCCGCTGCTGCGCAGTATCCGCAGTATGGACCCTTACGGCATATTCATAAAAGAGCGGGGGCTTGCGCCTGGTGAGCCTTACAGGTGCAGGGCTACGAGGCGCGGAGGAGCAAGACCGGGGTTCCATACCCTTGAGACAGAGGATAAAATACTGCCGTACATCGCTTCTGCGCTAAAAGCCCTGGATAGAGGCGAGATCCCGAAACAGAAACAAAAGAAGAAAAAACTTGATGTTGAAAAACTTAAACAAATAATAAAAGAAGCAGAGGTATCACAATGAAAGTTTTTATTTATCCAGCGAACAGTCTTATCCTTTCCGACCTGGTCGAGCGCTTCGGTCACGAGCCGCTTGCGATAATGTCAGAGATAGGGAAGAGGGTCAGGACACAGGGGCTTGATTCGCCGCCGCTTAACATCACACCTGAAGAGCCAAAGCTCGGTCTTAAATACGCAGCCGTGGAGGTTCCCTCAGGCGTCAGGGGAAGGATGGCGCTGTTCGACCCGCTGATATCAAAGGCGGACGCTGCCATAATCGTGCGCGACCCCGTGACCTCGTTCGGGTGCATGGGATGCGCCAGGACGAACGAGCTTATCAACTTCCTGATACGCGCCAAGAAAATCCCGTTACTGGAATTGGATTACCCCTCAACCGAGGAAGATGCTAAAGAGTTTGTGTTCAAGATATCCGAATTCCTGAAATCCCTTAAGAACGAGGAGGAAAAATGATAGCCACTGAGAACCTTGTGAGAATAGCCCAGCTTTCATGCGGTGCCGAGTACAGCGGGATACAGAAGGAAATAGATTCTGCTGTGAAACAGGTAAACGCTGTAATGGTCTTCCCAGAAGTGGACATCCAGGATATAGAGGCTATCGAGGAAGAGTTCGGGCTGAAAGTCGCAAGCCCTGACCTTAAGCTCATGATGGCGCGGGCAAAGTCCATAGCCACGGGCAAGGTGCAGGTGGATGCAGTGTTCGTTGCAACTTGCTTTCGGTGCGCCGAGGCTGCGATAGTAAGGAGCGAGGTGCGAAGGTACATCCATGAAAAGACCGGCATACCGGTCATAAGTTACTCTTTCACTGAAAGGACGACGGCAGGAACCCTTCTCACAAGGATGGAAGCGCTTACGACCACAGCGCGCAGGAAGAGCCTTCTTGCAAGGGATAAGCAGAGCGGTCTCACTGCGGGTATAGACTCAGGCTCGACTACGACTAAGGCTGTGGTAATGAGGGACAACAAGATAATAGGCAAGGGATGGGTGCCCACGATAAAAGTGCTCGACAGCGCTGAGGAAGCGTACAGCAACGCGCTGAAAGAAGCTGGTGTCGGGCGGGAGGAGATACAGGCTCTCGGTACGACGGGTTACGGGCGTTTCCTTGTCGGGGAACATTTCAAGGCAGACCTCGTGCAGGAGGAGATAACTGTTAACTCCAAGGGCGCTGTCTACATCGCTGATAAACAGAAAGGTGCGGCTACAGTTCTTGATATCGGAGGCATGGACAATAAAGCCATCTCGGTCATCGACGGCATTCCCGGCATGTTCACGATGGGCGGGATATGCGCAGGTGCGTCGGGCAGGTTCCTTGAGATGACAGCCAAGAGGCTTGGAGTGAGCATAACAGAACTTGGCGCGCTTGCTATCAAAGGAAAGCAGGAGAACGTAAAGATGAACAGCTATTGCATCGTTTTCGGCATACAGTCGCTTGTGAATTCGCTGGCTACTGGAAGTAAACCTGAGGATGTTGCTGCAGCAGCATGCCACAGCGTCGCCGAGCAGTTGTTCGAGCAGCAGTTGCAGGAGATCGATGTTAAGGAGCCTGTGATAATGTGCGGAGGCACATCCCTTATCGAAGGCTTGCCTAAGGCGGTCGAGGAACTCCTGAAAGTCAAAGTAATAGTACCTGAGAATGCGCAGTACATAGGAGCTGTGGGCGCGGCTCTTCTGGTATCGGGGTTCGTTTCGAAATAAAGGAGATCTGATGGAACAGCTTGAGACATTCGTCGTGGAATCGCCAGATGCGGTAGGAGCCAAGACTACCCGCATCCTTATACAGGACGTGCTGGCAGACCTATCCCTGAACCGCGTTATCGGACGGTTGAAGGTTTTCGTTGACCCGGTCGAGCCGGTTTTCATATTCACAGCCCTGCTCCGCATGGGGACGCCTGCGATTCGGCTCAAGGATTTTGCCAAAGTGGATATGGGGGCGCTCGGCAAGGACGAAATAAAAATAGAACTGATCCGGGAAGCGCACGCCGTAAAACTGCTCAATAAGCTGTGGGAAAGGTACGGCAAGGAGAACATCGAGCAGCCTGATAAGAAGATCATCGTCGTAAAGACCGACCCTATAAAGGAACTGGACGAGCTGCGGGAGCTTATTATCGAGGAGCCGCAGCAGGAGGTCATGGACCGCCTGATCGACGCCGTGGCGCTACGCATTATACCTGAAGGTTTCAGGGTAAGGAAGCATGAGCTTTCAACTTCGCATATCATGTTCGTGGCTTCCGAGGATACTCTCAAGCCGGAGTGGATAGCAAAAGCAAGGGAGATGCTTGAATCCATGAGGAGGGAAGAGGAAAATGCTTGAACCAGTGATGTACGAGGGTGGCGTGTACAAACACAACCACCTCATCGAGCTTGTGGAAGACCTGGGCGGTTACATTCTCCAGAAGAACATCATGCAGACCGATGTTGTGATCCTGATGCTTGTCCCGATAAACGACATGGCGGTCGTGGAGGCGAAAGCAAAAGCCCTCCTGGGAAAGGTGACGAGAGCACCCCTTACTGGCACCGAGATAGCGACAGTGGCACCGACGCTCGCGTACCACCATCTCCCTCACCTTGACTGCGACGTGGCTGAGTTCCTCAGGAAGAAAGGCGCAAAGACAAACATGGTCGGACTTGCGCGCGGCGTGGGAAAGAGGATATGCCAGATGACAGCCTACGAGCGCGATCTAATCAATGAGCACGACCTTGCGGTGTTCATCCTCGGGAATTACGAGCACTGCATCATCGAGAAATCAAAGCGGCTATACGAGGGCATAGAGGTACCGATAGTTGTGACCGGCGCGCCTGAACTTAAAGTAGAGGACATTCCAAATGCCACAGCCTATGTGGGGAACTTCGGCAGGATATTGCACCACATGCGCCACTCCGAAGAGCTGCGCACGCTTGACAGGCTCGCTGAGGTCATAGGCGGAGTGCTGGATAACGTGAGGAAGGAAATCGCAAAAGACCCGCCCTCAGTCGCCCCGCCGCGCATCAAGAAAGAGATAGAGGAGCAGGTGCAGGAGATCATCGACAGCCTCCATCCACTACCAATCACCTTGCAAATGACTGGCGCGAGGGTTAAGTTGCCGTATGATGAATATCACGAGCAGATCGAGAATATCAAGTTCGTGGAAGGGGTGACGATGAAGGAGGTGGCGCGGGTGATGCCCTCGAAGATGAGGAATTTTACGCTGATAAGGGCGCTGCCGAAGTCGGAGACCGGGTTTGTGATATGAAAAAATTCGTATATTGGAGTGAAGATGATGAAGGTATATTGTGGAGTATTTTAACTGGAGGCATCAAAAATAGCAGGCTACAGGAACCAGGAGAACCACCTTGTAACACCGGACGTTCCCTGCTGGTCGATATTATCGCTTAGCTGCGAAACGATTTCTCTGGCTTTCCCTAAGAATACCTTTCCGTTATCAGTGGTTGCGTATTCCTCACCTTTCTTTTCCAGAAACCCCTTTTCAATCAGCAGAGCCAGATACTTATTAGTAATCCAGAAATTCAGATTTGTCTTGTAAACTATTCCAGTCTTATTAATCCCCTCTTTTGCAGCTTCAAGTATGTCGATAATGATCTCAAGCCTGTTTCGGCGCATGGCTAACTCATCCTTACCTTATACCGGAATATTGCCATTGGTACATGAGACCACCTTTCCTTAGACCATACCTCAATAGAGTATAATTAGGTATAATGGGGTATTGGATTATTAAATACTTTGTGGTAGTGTAGGGTAATGTATAGTATGGCTAAAATCAAAACCAGTATAGCTCTTGATGAAGATTTGTTAAAGTGGGTGGATATGCAGATTGAAAAAAAGCGATTCGCAAACAGAACTCATGCTATCGAATTTGCCCTTCAACAATTGGTTGAGAGAGACAAAATAGAAAGCGAAAAACCCACTCATACGCATGTAATTTATCCAGAAACGCGAGGCGTAGATTTAGCAATAGCTGAAAAACGAGAGTCATTCTCGAAAAAAAGGTAGCATCTGATAATTTCTTCTTTTCGTTCTTTGCGATCTCTTTTAGCCCAAAAAAAAGGCAGGGCAAATTTGGCTATTTGCCCTTACTTCTCTGGAACGGAGCACCGGACCAATTACAAGCGCAATTGGTCGCTTGTTTAAATAATTCCCAAAGTCATTTATTTATATTGTGCGCCTTTTGGCTGTTCTGCCTCGCGTGCTCTCAATTTTGCATAGAAGTCTTTTTGTCTCTGTTTTTCTGCGGAATCTTCTTTTCCAACTTTGACTTTCTGTGCTTTTTCTGCATTCTCCATTGAGCTTTCTAATCCTACCATCTTTTCACCTCCTGTTTTTTAAGTGGTAAGGGAAACTGAGAATCATTTACTACCTTTGATTCGATGAGCACTTTAAAACTGCCCGTCGGGGGATGGCTATAATTCTCTCTTTTCCCTTTAACAAGATGACCTCCGATAAATCGTAATTGTTAATCATTATGTACTTGTATTTATACCTATCGCAGTACCTGGATTGTTTGGTATAACTTGTATTTTTACTTAATCAGGAATCTCTTTTTTGATTATATACTTGAGGCTATAAGATATAGATAGGTTTATAGAATTTGAAAGGCAATAAATATTAAAGCTACTTAGAATTTGGGTATAATAATCGGATACGGTAGAGTTCTACATTGTATATGTCACAGGAGCCGGGGTTAAACCATGGAAAAGATCCTTACAGCCAGAAGCGACAGGAACATAAAGTTCCACGACCTGAGAAGACTTCTATTACGGTACGGTTTTTCAAAATGGACGCGCAATAACCATTACATATTCTCAAGAGAAGATATCCCTGAGATAATCATCCTTCAGCCTCTGAGCGACGGGAACGCGAAACCCTATCAGGTCAAGCTGGTAAGAAATTTGTTTAACAAATATAAATTTTATCTCAGGGGAGTTTGAGCATGGGAGAGGATATAAAGTATGAAATGGTCGTGTACTGGAGCGAGGAGGACGATGCCTATATCGTGGAGGTGCCTGAGCTTCCTGGCTGCATGGCTGACGGCAAGACATACGAGGAGGCGCTCAAGAACGCCCTCACTGTGATCAGGGAATGGATAGAGACCGCCCGGGAGCTTGGAAGGGCTATTCCGAAGCCCAGGGGCAGGCTGCTATATGCTTAAATCGCAGCACAGGCAGCAGGCTTACGTAAACTATAAATACTTTGTTCGCATACATACGAACTGTAGTGGGCAGAAATAAACTTTTTTTAACCACCTCATACCACCATAATCCCTATCTGTCCACTACCCTCCTAATATTTTAACGTATTATTTGGCGGACGTCTTCTGGATCGATGCTATTTTCTCTTCGAATCCGCGATATATTACCTCGTTAAGGTTCAGCCCAGCCTCCTGCGGCGTGGCGCCGAGCGCAAGGGCGAGAAACTGGCTGTAATGAAGAACAGGTATATTATACGTTTTTCCTGTTTTTGCCAGTTCCACCTGCCCGCCGTCGTACTGCAGGTGGCAGAAAGGGCATGCATCCACGATGCAGTCAACGCCTGCTTTTTTTATCCGCTCAAGCTTGTATTCGGTCATCCTGAGCGATGTCTCAAGCATCGCAGACCTGACACCTCCCCCCGCGCCGCAGCAGCTCGTTTTTCCCTCGTACGGCACGCTTGTTGCGCCTGTAGCTTCCACAAGTTCGTCAAAGAACACTGGACATTCCGCTCCCCCAAGCCTTCTGTCCTTTGTAGGCTTCAGGAGGTGGCAGCCGTAATGGACAGCGGCGCGGATTTCAAACGGCTTCTCTATGAACCGGCTGAGCTTTTCGGCGCCTACATCTTTATAGAGGAATTCGATTATGTGCCTTACCTCTATCGTGCCCCGGTATTCTCTGCCTATCTTCTTAAGGTGAGAGTTCACTTCGTTCCGCAGCACGCCGTCGTTTTTCAGTATATTGTTGGCGTCCACGAGAGAGCTGAAACACCCGTTGCAGATCGTCAGTATGTCTGTGCCCTTCTCTTCTGCAAGCGCAAGGTTGCGCGATGCAAGCGTAAGCCAGGTTATTTTATCGATCGAGCGGTATATGCCAGGCGCAGGACAGCATGCCGCTTCTTTAAGTTCGCTCCATTTGATATCCAGCCTGTCAAGAACAAGCTTGGTGGATTTTTCTATTCCCGGATACCGGTTCGGGATAAGGCATCCCGCAAAAAGGGACAGTTCCTTCATGTTTTAATCAGCTCATCGAACTTTGTTGAGCCAAGGAGTGTTCTCACTTCTTTGATAGCCTTTTTATGGGCAGCTTCTCCGAGCCCCAATTTTTTCCTCATCAGCCTGTGTTTATCATCTATCGGGATGGAGTACCCTGTTTCAAAGAGATATTTGCATACCTTCCTGTGCGCAGGAAGAATCTTTCCCTTCTTTACTGCTTCGCTCCTGAGGGTGAGTACCGCATCTGTCACCTTTATGCCGCGGGGGCAGCGCTCCTGACAGTTGTAGCATGTGGTGCACATCCAGAGTTCAGGCTCGTCTGAAATATCTCTCCTCACCGAGTCCCGGACGATTTTCCTTACGTTCAGGCTCGTGTACCTGCCAGAGGGACAGCTTGCGTGGCATGTACCGCACTGGATGCAGGTGAGTATATCATGATTTTTCATTGGATGAATAATGGGTTAAACGTGTATATATTCTTTAGTCACATGGCTCTTAAATCTGTCATTAACATCACATCGATAATCGATGCCTGTTCCTAAAAACCCACTTCATCACCTCCGCTACTACAACCGCCGTCCACGCCACCAGCAGTATCCTCACCCACGCCTCAAACCCAAGATGCGCTGTCCTGAAGATCCCCTGCATCGGCTCCCAGTAGATAGCGAACAGCATAGCAGTAATAGAGCATGAGAGCGCAAGAAGCAGTTTTTTATTTGTAAAAACCCCTGTCCTGAATATTGAGCCTGTAAGATCCCTGCAGTTCATGGCATTGAACAGACCGAAAATTATCAGAGCGGCAAACGCAGTAGTCTGCGCTACCTGCAGGTTCTGGGGATGTTCTGGCTCTGAGTATGCGAACAGTGCAAAAGTACCAAGGAAAAATACGGATGCCATTATCAGGGTATACAGCAGTATCCGGTTGGAGAGTATAGGCTCTTTTGGATGGCGTGGCATGCGGGACATAATGTTCCTGGATGCAGGCTCCACGGACAGACCGAGCGCAGGGAACTCTTCTGTCACCAGGTTCACGTACAAAATCTGAAGGGGCGTAAGCGGAAGAGGATAATTGAGAACAACGAAAGACAGGAAGAGCACGGCGACCTCAGCAAAAGTGATGGACAGCAGGTAGCTTGCGCCTTTACGTATGTTGTCGTATATCCTTCTTCCTTCCTCGACAGCATGGACTATCGTCGCGAAGTTGTCGTCCGTAATAACCATATCTGAAGCCTCTTTGGCAACATCCGTGCCTGAGAGCCCCATCGCTATGCCGATATCCGCTTTTTTAAGCGCGGGCGCGTCGTTCACCCCGTCGCCTGTCATCGCCACAATGTGCCCGTTCCGCTTCAGTGCGTCAATTATCCTCAGCTTGTGCCCGGGTTCTGCACGCGCATAGATTGAGGCGGTCCGGGCAGCAATGCTAAGCTCATCATCGCTCATCTTTTCGATCTCACCGCCCTCCAGTACCTCCCCATCTTCATCAAGCAGACCTATGGTTCTCCCCACTGCCGCTGCTGTAAGTTTATTGTCCCCGGTTATCATTACGACCTTAATGCCCGCGCTTTTGCACCTGGCGATAGAATCTATCACTTCCTCCCTTGGGGGGTCTATCATGCCCATGAGCCCCATGAAAACAAGGTTTTGCTCGACGCATTCCGCAGTATATTCCCTGCATTCTTCAGGTCCAAACGTCCTTTCTGCGAACGCTAAGACGCGCAGCGCATCTTTCGCCATTGCTCTATTTGCATCTAAGATCCTCTCCTTATCTTCGCTGTTAATAGGTCTGATCGTTCCTTTATCACAGATGCGGGTACATAATCCCAGCATCACTTCGGGCGCTCCCTTTATGAACGCTGTGATGCCGCGCGGTGTCATGTGCAGCGTACTCATGAGCTTGCGCTCGCTGTCAAATGGCAATTCTGCTATCCGCGGGTACTTCTCATCAGGGTTTGCCTTTTTAGCGGCTACCAGCAAAGCACCCTCTGTAGGGTCCCCGATCACCCGCCAGCCTCCGTTATGCTCAAGATGCGAGTTATTGCACAGCATTCCCACTCTCAGAAGCTCTTTTAAATGCTTATCCCCGGCTGGATCGATTTTTTTATCGTCTCTGTAGAACTCACCATCCGGTATGTACCCGCTCCCTGTAACTTCTATGAACGCATCCGTATACAGCTTCCGCACGGTCATCTCACCCCGCGTAATAGTACCTGTCTTATCCGAGCAGATGACCGTGGCGCTGCCGAGCGTCTCCACAGCCGGAAGCCGTCTGATTATCGCATGGCGCCTTGCCATCCTCTGGGTTCCCAGCGCCAGGGTAACAGTGACTATGAACGGCAGAGCCTCAGGTATGCCTGCAACGGCAAGAGCTGCTGCCACTATCAGCATATGGAAGAGATCCTGACCGCGCAGATAGCCTGTAAGGAGTATAACAAAGCTGGCGAGTAGAACGATCCTTGCGAGCTGCTTTGATAATTCGTCGAATTTTACCTTGAGGGGCGGCTCTTCCTCTTCTGCCTGGATCATCTGCGCGATACTGCCTATCTGCGTATTGGTGCCTGTGCCCCCGACCACAGCCATGCCGTTGCCCCGCGTGGCGATTGTGCCCATGAAGATCATGTTGCTGCGTTCTGCGACCGGGGTATTTTCCCTCAGTACGTTCGTGCTCTTTGACACCGGATGCGATTCGCCCGTTAGGGCAGATTCAATGGTCTCAAGATTGATAGCCTCTACCAGCCTGGCATCCGCGGGTACCCTGTCCCCAGCCTCGATAAGTATGATATCGCCTGGCACCAGTTTCCTGACAGGGATTTTTCTCACCGCACCGTCTCGAAGCACCCTGGCTTCAGGAGATACCATTTTCTTGAGCGCCTCCATCGCACGCTCAGCCTTGTATTCCTGGACAAAGCCGAGCACGGAGATGAACAGGATAATTACAAGTATCACGTATGCATTGGTCATCTCGCCGATAAAGGCTGAAATAACGGCTGCGCCTATAAGAATGAGGACAAGGTAATTCTTAAACTGCGAAAGGAAAATCCCGGCAGGGGATATCCTCTTCTTCTTAGGCAGTTCATTTGGACCATATGCTGGGAGCCGGTTCTTTGCATCTGCTGAGCTTAGACCCTGCCTGCCTGACTTCAAAGCCTCAAACACTTTCTCAATATCAAAGGCGTGCCACTTTTCCCTTAATCCCTCGCTATCCATGGATCCTCAATTAAGTAATTAAAGTCCGTCACCATATAATTAACCTGGGGCAAGCAAACTGCGCATAGAAGTTTAAAACTGATAATAATGGCACCGGAAGCAACTCTGGATGTAATCTTATTCATAATCTCAGTCCCAGTGATCTTAAAATCCAGCGATATTTTCACTACAGGCGCATCAAGGCTGGCAAAGATGCTCGGCGTCTCTGATTTTATCATCGGTATAACCATCGTGGCGCTCGGTACCTCGCTGCCTGAGCTTGCATCCGATTCCTACGCCTCGTACATCGATCACGGCGATATAGCAGCAGGGGATATCATAGGGAGCAACATCACGAACATCGCCCTCATACTCGGTCTGACATGCGTCATCAAGCCACTTGCTATAAAGCATACCGAGATATACAGCGGCAGGATACACCTTTTGATTTTAACGCTTGCATCGACATTCATAATCGCATCAGGCGGGCTTGGGGGGGTTGGCGGGGTAGTATTTATAATCGCTTATTTTCTCTATCTGCGGCACTCGATTAGTGCATACAGGGAAGTTGGCGTTGAGACCATCGAGAGGAACGGTTTTATAAAAAATTTGCTGGAGATGCTGGCAGGACTGGCAGGCATACTGATTGGAGCGAGGATCCTCGTCGATTCTATAATAGGGCTCTCGGTTGCCCTCGGCATATCAGAGTATCTTATCGCCCTGATACTCATGTCCATCGGGACATCTTTACCTGAGCTGTTCGTCTCCATTTCGGCTGCATGGAAGGGGTACATGACGATGGCGCTGGGCAATATCATCGGGAGCAACGTTGCCAACATGCTGTGGATATTCGGGGTCGCAGCTGTTATCAGACCTGTCAGCATAGCCCCTGAGGTCATTATCGTTCAGATCGCGTTCATGCTCCTTCTGTCGGTGCTGCTGCTCGTGTTTAAGACCTCAGGGTACATTATCGACAAGAAGGAAGGGACGGTATTTCTGGTGGTATACGCCGCTTTTATACTTGTTAGTATAATCACAGGGAACGGCTAAACGGATGTACAACGGTAGAGCAAGCCCTGTCCGCATCTGGTTAAAACCACAAGAGTTAAGAACTTTAGGTTAAGATAAGGAAAAAGTTGTTATAGGAGGCAATCCCTTGATATTAGAAAACCCTGATATGACACTTTCAGCAGGTCTGTTCGTTATTTTCCTGATAGTACTGTTAGGACCGTTCCTGGTCAAAAAAATCGAGCATAATCTTGAAGTTTTCCTTTTCTCCATGGGCGTCCTAGCTGTTACGCTTGATACATTTTTGTTAGATGTTATACCCAGCCCTGGCGTAGCAGAAGAGACATTGCCTAACTGGAATCTTGTATTGGTCGAGAAAGCGATAATAGACCCAATCGAGATAACCCTTGCTGTGTTGGTCGCGGGACTGATCTTCTACTACGGTCGCAGTAGGTTAAAAAGCATCACAGATTCAATACTTGCTAGAGTCCCGTTAAAAGTATTTGTTTTTCTTGTAGTTGTTGTACTTGGATTATTATCGAGTGTAATAACAGCTATCATAGCATCTCTGTTCCTTGTGGAAATGATTAACGCAATGAAACTTGACCGTAAGACTACTATAAATCTTGTAATAATCGCATGTTTTGCCATAGGTCTGGGCGCAGCACTCACACCGATAGGCGAGCCCCTATCCACAATTGTTATAAAAACTAAATTACAAGAAAATTTCTGGTATCTGCTGATTCAGATAGGTAAGTATATAATCCCGGGAATAATCGCTCTGGGCGTCCTCAGCATGTTTTTTATAGGACAAAAGGGAAAAGCCAGGGAGACACTGGCTGCAGAGGAGGAAAAGGAGACCTTGAAGGACGTAGGTATCAGGGCATTCAAAGTATATATCTTTGTCATGGCACTGGTTTTCCTTGGGATCGGTTTTACTCCGATAATCGAGTGGTACATCAAATTCCTCGGACCGCAGGTACTTTACTGGGTGAACACCGTCTCAGCCATACTCGATAACGCCACGCTCGCTTCCGCCGAGATAACGAAGACCATGGAGACCCTGCAGATCAACAGCGCGCTCATGGGACTGCTCATCGCAGGAGGCATGCTGATACCGGGTAACATTCCCAATATCATATCGGCTAACAAACTGAGGATTACAAGCAAGGAATGGGCTAAGCTTGGTGTGCCGCTTGGCGCAGTGATAATGGTGGTGTACTTTATCGTCCTGTTCGTGCTGAGGGTTTAACTGCTTTATTTTTTTTATTTTTCTTATTTTTGCATTATTTACCTTTTTTACTGTACTCAGGTCGTTTCATTTTTGCATCAATAGATTAAAATAGCAGGAGCAAGAAAGTAATCAGCAGGGAGGATAGTATGTTTGAAAAAGTATTATTTCCAACTGATTTTTCAGAGTACGCACAGAAGAACCTTGAATGCATCGGCGAAATTCCGGGTGTTAAGGAGGTCTTGCTCCTGCACGTGGTCGATGCCACGTATCCCTCAAAACGGGGATGGAGGCACGGTCCTCACACCGAGAATGCAAACATCCGCCTAGAGGAACAGAGGGAACATCTTGAGAGCCTGGGGTTGAAAGCAAGAGCAAAAGTGGATGTGATAACATCTGGCGATGTACCACTGACCATCCTGGACACTGCGAATGAAGAGAATGTTTCTCTGATCGTACTGGGCGCGCGCGGAAAGGGCATTATCGGGAGCCGTCTCCTGGGCGGTGTATCCACAAACGTGATGCGGCACGCAAAGACAAACGTTCTCACCATGCGCTATAAATTCACAGAAAGCCTTGACGGCAGACCGCTTGAGAAGTTCTGCCAGCGGATTTTCTCAAAAGTGCTGCTGCCTACTGATTTCTCGAAACCCTCCATGGATGCACTGTCATTTATGAGAGACATGGAGGGTATACACGAGGTGGTGCTTGAGCATGTGGTCAGCAGAGGTGAGACTGAGGAGGAGATCGAAGCAAGCGTTTCAGAGGCAAAAAAGAAGCTTGAGGACATAGGGCAGGAATTCAGCAGCAAAGGCATCATAGCGAAAACTCACGTCCATGTGGGCGACCCACCTGTGGAGATAAACTCGGCGGCAGAGGAAGAGGATGTATCTCTTATAGCGATGAGCAGACACGGAAAAGGCTGGTTCAGGGAGATGCTGGTAGGAAGTACGACATACGATGTTGTGAGGAACGCTAAAAGACCTGTCCTGATCGTGAAAACAAAATAAAGGGCTATACACTGCCCCTTTCAGTAAAACCCTGCTATGCTGCAATATCAAGGAATTCAGCCGGTTTAGCACTGCATATATCTTCTTCCATGCACTTGATAGTTTCTTAATCTTTTTATAGCCTTTTCGATACTCAACCGTTTACTAAGGTGTGCTATTCGTCCACCTGAATGTGATCCGATGCGCATCGTAACTGCTCTCAGCAAAAGTTTTATTATACATATAGATTATTATATTAAAATATGTACGATATATTTTTTATAATAGGGGTCGTACTGTTTATTGGATTTATCACATCTCAAGTATTCGAGCGAACCAGATTCCCAGACGTAATACTCCTGATGCTTGTTGGAGTGCTCCTCGGTCCGATCTTTAAAATCGTCAGCACTGAGGGTACCATTTCTGTACTTGCGCCCTACATCGGTACTCTTGCACTTATCATCATACTTTTTGATGGAGGATTGAATCTTAACCTTTTCAAGGTTCTTACAGTCCTGGGAAAAGCAACTGGTTTTACAGTTCTGGTTTTCAGTCTGAATGTGGTGTTCCTGGGAATTTTAATGAAGTTCATTTTCGGCTGGACATATCTTGAAGGACTTTTGCTGGGAGCAGTCGTGGGCGGAACAAGCTCAGCAATCGTCATTTCTCTCGCATCCAAACTCTCCATGAGCGAAGATTCTAAGATTATGCTCAGCCTTGAATCCGTGCTGAACGATTCACTCTGCATCATTGCTGCTCTGGCTCTAATTGAGATTATAAGCCTTGGCACTGTCGACCTGAGAAACACAGCCGGAGCGCTCGCAAGTGCGTTTTCAACCGCATCCGTCATAGCCGTTGTTTTTGCAATTTTCTGGATTGGAATACTGAACAGGCTGTTTATCAAGCAGGTCGGGTACTCCATGACCCTCGCAGTGGCTTTTATTTTATATTCGGTTGTGGAACTGGTAAAAGGCAATGGGGCTATCGCGATCTTTGTTTTTGCCTTATTACTTGGTAATTTTCATGAACTTGCAGAAAGACTCAGGATAAAAGGGCAATTCGCGCTGGACACCACGCTCAGGTCTTTTCAGGTAGAAGTCTCCTTCTTCGTGCGCACATTCTTTTTCATTTTTACAGGGCTGATGTTCAATGTCTATGCCTTAAATTCTACAGTATTAACTATGGCAGGGGTTGTTTTCATAGCTTTATTGATGGCAAGAATACTCAGTGTTAAGGCACTCGTAATGAGTGATAAAAATATCACTCCATTTAAAAAATCAATAATATCCATGATGCCCCGTGGTCTTGTCGCTGCTGTGCTCGCTTCGATGCCCATTGCAGCAGGCATAAGAATACCGTATTTTGCAGAAATAGTAATCAGTATAATTATTTTAACTAACCTGGCAACCACAATCGGAGTTTTTGTTATAGAGAGACAAAAATTACCAGAAGCAAGACCGCAATAAGGAACAAACTGCTGACATGAGATTTTTAATTAATAAGATGATTCTTTCTAAGTTTTTCAAAGACCTCGGTACCCTTCTCAGTCAGAATATACCTCTTCCACGTATGTTTTTCAGGTGTGATGCACCTGATCAGCCCCCGTTCTTCCAGTTCCCTTAGCCCGTGACTGATGTTCTGTAATGACCTTCCGGTTTTTTCTGCTATATCAGATGCCTTTATCAAACCGTATTTATGCATAGTTTTTATTACGATCACTCTTCTGTCCACTCCCAGAACCCACATTGCCAATTCATCTATATTGATCAGTCCAATGATATACAGGTCAAATATTGTTTTTTTGTAATCCGGCAAGTAACCCTGCATATCCTGGGTAATTGATACAGTTGACTGCAGCCGTGAAACACACTCAGGATCAGAGCAGGATTTTAGATTCTTTTGGGTTTTATCGTTCAGGTAAGGGGGTTTTATAGAGGCAAAAATAACCAGGATTATTAATATAAGCAACAGGATACGCCGTTTTTTATAAGAAGGTTCTTTATTATTCAAACTGTTTGCCTTTTCCTTTTATATACTATTTTTTTCTTTGTAGGTTCCCTTTTTGAAGAGTATTTTAACCAGTTTTGTTTTTCAAAGCTATAAAAATATTGTATATAATAGTTTTGTGGATTGTAATTACAAGCTTCTCAGAGAATATCCAATCCAATTAAAAAACTGGCATTTCTAATTTGATAGATTGCTCATATCTATTTAAATAAATATCTGATTTTGGATTAAGAATTTTGATAGTTAAGTGCATCAGACTATCCAATATGCTTATTAAGGATTTAAAAAATGAATTTTGAATAAAATAGTTGATAGCCAGAGCTATTTGTAAATTGAGCTTTTTTGTTTTACAGTAGATTAAATATTAGATGTAATTTCCGAAAGCGTTGGCAGGTTTAACTCCGTTCTGTAGGTTAGTCAGCAACAATAATTGATAAGCAACAAAGTTAAACTTGGAATACAGCTCCCTGCTCTTTTCCCTTATACGTCTTACATCGAACTTCACAGTATTCTTGATATGCCCGTGGATACGTTCGCATTCTTTTCTGAGTTTTAATGAATCAGGGAATGTTTTATTCTTCAAGTTCTGGTTTCTCAGGTACATTCCTACCTGCTCTTGCCTGCCATTCTCATAAAGAAACCTTAGCTTTTCATCTATTTTCATGTGCCTTGAACCGCCAAGCTTCCACATTTTGTTAGTCCAATGATCTATTCTTTCAATCTCACCTTCTTCATTGATCACAGCATCTACTGATAGTGAAATACAGGGATTGGCATTCAATTTATACCATATATCAGCATGATTCTGGAAAGAATCATAGCTGCCATCAAGACAGTACTCATTGATTTTTGCATTCATCTTCAAAAGAGCAGCTATATGTAATGGCAGCTGTGGAGAATCTCCAGCAAGCCCATCAGTATATGTCATAAACACCGGATAAGTGCCAATCATCGTTATATGAGCCTTATCCATCTTACATTCATAATGCGGATTGAAATCGCTATGAGCATCGTACCTTGATGCTTCAAGCGGTGTTGAATCTAACTTTGCGTCCTTTGAATCAATAAGTTTAATGATTTTTTCACCAACCATCTCCATGATTTTGGTGATACCCTCGATTCCCAGACGGTATTTCACAAAATGATGTAATGTTCCACCAGATGGTATGGGAATTGTACCATCTTTTTCTTTGTTTTCTTTGAAGCCAAGAAGCCATGCTTCTTCTTCCGATATAACGATTTTTTTATAAGGCTGCTGTCTGAAGAATTTTACTACTGCAAGTTTGATCATGCCAGCAACATCATATCGGAAATGCCAATCTTTATCGCTATAGAAGTTGTTTTCAATAAACCGTGCAATGTCCGCTATGTCCAGGAAAAATAAAAAATGACACAGAGAGACATTCTCTTTACCTAAATAGTTTTTAAGGGAGCCTGTAAAGGAGACTCCTTTAAACACTTTCTTAATTTGTTTCACAAAAAAGAATTTACAAAGTATTTGATTCTATCGGTGGTTACCCAATCTACACAGTGAGATCAGGTCATAACTAAAAAAGAGATAGATTCTTAAGTCAAAGGGCTAATTGGATTTCTTCTTTAGGAAGCCTGTGCAGGATTTTCCAGTCCTCATACCTAATGGTTTTTATCAGAGCTTTGCCCAGGAGGGTTGAATTGTCCCATCGGATCTATCCGCGAATTAAAACATCATTTATTGTGTTATTATTTTTAATGCTCGTGGTACTTTTTATACTTATAAGCCTGAGCATCTTTGGTTTAGCTTTCAGAAAGCTTGGTTTTCCTCCCGAATATTCTGTCTATTTCCTGTTCCTGTCATTGCTCGGCAGCTATGTGAACATTCCTCTCAAGAAGGTCATGTCGCGTGTACCCATAATATCTGGCAAGAAGATTGATATCCACTGGTTCAATTATACGGCTTCGCCTCCTGAGGTTGAGCGGAGCACGATCATAGCTATTAACCTGGGAGGTGCCATTATTCCGGTAGCTATGTCAGTATTTCTATTCACAATGGTAAGTCTGGTCAATGCCATGATAGGGATACTGGTTGTGGTGTTCTTCATCTATAAGATAGCAAGACCCGTAAAGGGCTCAGGGATAGCAATTCATACGCTGCTCCCGCCGATCCTGGCTGCTGCAACGGTTCTTATGATATCTCCCCAGGATGCCGCGATAACCGCTTATATCTCAGGTACGCTTGGATGCCTTATTGGCGTTGATATACTCAACTTGGGAGAAATCCATGACCTGGGTGTGCCAGCGGTCTCGATTGGAGGGGCAGGGACATTTGATGCAATATTTCTGACAGGTATAATATCCGTACTGCTCACATAGGCGCTGTAATAAAATGCCGCAATTATTTTATACTAATAGAAATAATTGTTTATTACCAAAGGAGCGGTTCAGAATGATAGAATTTGAAAGGATAGGGATTTCAGTGTACAGGTTTATGGGTGGAACATTATATCCGATGCGGAGGGACCTTGCATGAAATACCTTTATGGAGACTCAACAGAATTCCCCCTGCAGAGGGATTTCCTTGGGCTTCTGGATAATTATTTAGATACCAGCGTAAAAGCAATAACACTTGAGAACGCTGTTTTTGACCTGAAAGAGACCATAAGGGACAGGCGCATGCTGAAGAACTCTGTCCTGGACGAGATGGACAACTTCCTTCAAACTGTTGAGACCGCTATCTCAGGAGCAGTTGCGAGAAGCAAAGAGCAGGAAACAATTGTTAAGTATGCTGAAAAAAGCAGAGATTTTCTGAAAAAATTCATAGAGGACGGCAAAACGAAATTTTCCGATGAAATATTCAAAGAGATCGCGGGTTTTGAGAAAAAAGCAAACGAAATCGATGAGGGGAGTAGAAAAACACTGGAGTCTTTCTTTATTTATGACCCTATACCCATAGTTAATAAAAAATATACTATTAAGGCAGAAAAAGAAGGTTACTCTGCAAAGGCACAGGTTGACTATGAAGGTGAGGTCTCAGGCGTGTACGAAATTGCATCCCTTGAAGTTCCCTTCTGGCGCAGGCACCTCAGAGCCCATAATTTTGTAAGAGATGTTGAGATACCAGCAAGGATGAAAAAACCTTTTCTTAAAAAAGAGCTTGTACCTGCGATTGTAAGCCTGAATGATTTTTTTCTCGGCGACCTTATCCTTTCGGGAAAAGTGCTTGAAGTCGTTTTCAGAAGAAGGCTTGATGCCGCAGCAGAACGGTTCAGACTGAAGATAGATTTCACTGATGAATTCTCAGTAGAAGTATACCATGCAGAAGAAGGCGGTGTTGAGAAGAACATCAAGGCAGTCCCTGAATTAAAAAGTGAGTTGAATATCTTAAGGCTGCGTGAGCTGAGGGAAAAAATAGTAGAAGAAACTAACAACTTATATACTAAAAAACAGCGGCTTGAGACACTCTATTTAGGTGGCAAAGAAGTGCTTGAGGAAAATCTCGTCTTTGAACTCATGCAGAGGGTTGCAGAGATCTTTGCCCCCACCGTTGCAGAAATAAAGAAAAACAGCCCTTCGGCGGAAGAACTCTCGCTTAAAGCAGAGGATGAGAGAGGGATAAGAAGCGAGATATACCTGAAAAAATCAACTGTAAGAGAAAAGCTCAGCGCAATAAAGGAAAAAGGCAACAGATTGCTTGAGATCCTGGATATAACATAGTTTAGAAAATCCAAACCCTGAAAAACAATGCCCCGGGAAAAGTTGTCGTCGAGCGCAGGTTTTATCCTCGCCAGCTCAGCCGTGGGCATAGGCAATATCTGGCGCGCACATCGTGGGCACAGTAGATAACACAATTACAGCCACCTCTTCCTTCTGAAATAAGCAATCATTGAAATACTTACAACCGTTATAATAACCCACACCACAGGATAACCCCAGCGCCACTTAAGCTCTGGCATGTATTCAAAATTCATTCCATAAATACCCACTATAAAAGTTAAAGGAATAAATATCGTAGCAATAACCGTCAATACCTTCATGATTTCATTCATCCTGTAGCTGATGCTGGAGAGATAAACATCAAGCATGCCTGAGAGCATTTCCCTGAATATCTCTACTGTATCGATTATCTGGATTGTATGATCGTAGACATCCCTGAGATGAATACACGTAGATTCATTAAAGAGAGGCGATTCACACCTCTCCAGTGCACTTACCACCTCTCTTAGCGGCCAGACCGATTTTCGCAGGAGTATCATCTCCCTTTTCAGGTTGTGGATATATCCCAGGGTTTTCGGCGTGGGATTTGCCACCAGCTCTTCTTCTATATCCTCTATCCTTTCTCCAAGCCTTTCAAGGATTATAAAATAGCTGTCAACAATCGCATCCATCAGGGTGTAAGTGAGATAATCCGCCCCCATTTTCCTGATGCGTCCTTTGCCGCTTCTTATTGTATCTCTTACTGGATTGAAAACATCCCCTTCCTCTTCCTGGAAAGAGATAACGAAATTTGAGCCGAAGATCAGGCTGATCTGCTCTGCTTTTATTTTATCTGCCTTTCCCTCATAATAAAGCATTTTTAAAACGACGAACACGTAACTCTCAAAATCCTCCATCTTGGGGCGCTGCTCCGTGTTCAGGATATCTTCAAGCAGGAGGGGGTGGAGGTCAAGCTGTTCTCCGATTTTTTCTATAATATCAACCTGGTGAAGACCGATTATGTTTATCCAGGTGATTACCGGCTTACCTTTAAGAGGAAAGCATTCCTCAACCGTTTTTGCCTCTCTCTCCTGGAAATGCGCATCATCGTACTCAATTACGGTGATCTTTACCATCTCGGTCTTTTTCTCACCTACGTGGATCAGGGTCCCCGGGGGGAGACCGGCTTTCTTTGATCGCCTGTTAACGGATGCTGCCATTATATCTTACCTACCAAAAATTAGAATATAACGCGGGAACGTATATATTTTTATAAGTAATCAAGCTAATAAGGAAGACTAAGAATGCCTGATATCGCTTTTCAGATTCTGTTCATTATTTTACTTATCATTGCCAACGGCATATTTTCTATGTCCGAGATTGCCATAGTTTCTGCACGGAAAGCGCGGCTCAAGCAGTTGGCTAACGAGGGTAATGCGAAGGCCGCCGCCGCTTTAGAGCTTGCGAATTCACCTAACCGTTTGTTATCTACTGTCCAGATTGGCATTACGCTCATCGGCATACTGGCAGGCGTGGTAGGCGGGGCGACAATAGCCGAAGAACTGGCAGTACATCTTAGCTCTATATCCCTGCTTGCGCCCTACAGTAGAGCCGTTGCTCTGGTTATCGTGGTTTTAGGCATTACGTACCTTACACTGGTTATCGGTGAACTTGTACCCAAAAGGCTTGCACTGCATAATGCAGAACGTATAGCCTGTATTATGGCAAATCCGATGCGCACATTATCCGTGATCGCCTCCCCTGTTGTTTACTTTCTGAGTATTTCCACGGATGCAGTGCTCAGGATACTGGGGATACGACCGGTAGCTGAGCCGCCGGTCACAGAAGAAGAGATAAATATCCTGATCGAGCAGGGCATGAAAGCCGGAACATTCGAGAAAGCAGAGCGGGATATGGTGGAACATGTGTTCCGCCTGGGCGACCTAAGGGTCGGTGCGCTGATGACGCCTCGGACAGAGATCGTCTGGCTTGATATTGACGAGCCTCAGGAGGAGATACGCCGGAAGATAGCAGAGAGTGTTCATTCCCGCTACCCGGTGGGCCAGGGTAGCCTTGATAATATCCTGGGCATAGTGCAGGTTAAAGATATGTTGAGCCTCAATATGGCAGGTAAGCCGTTTGACCTTAAAGCAGTCCTGAGGCGCCCGCTGTTTGTGCCTGAGAGTACGCATGCACTAAAAGTTCTGGAGTTATTTAAGAAATCAGGCATACATATCTCCCTGGTGGTGGATGAGTACGGCAGCATTCAGGGGTTAATAACACTCAACGACATCCTGGAAGAGATCGTCGGTGATATACCCTCTGTAGAAGAATTGGCTGAGCCGATGGCTGTGCAGCGCGAGGACGGCTCGTGGCTGCTGGACGGAATGCTGCCTGTAAGTGATTTCAAAGATATATTCCATATCGCAAAGCTGCCGGGGGAGGGTATCTACCAGACGTTAGGCGGCTTCGTACTGATGCATATGGGACGCATCCCCTCTGTCGGCAACAGCTTTGAGTGGAACGGGCTGCGCTTTGAGGTAGTGGACATGGATAAGAACAGGGTGGATAAGGTACTGGTTATGCCTGTTCGAAAGGCTCCACCTGCTCAAAAAACTAAATAAAAATCAATAGCGGCAGCGATTTTTTAACACGGAGCCGCCGGGAAAAGGTTTATATATTCTGGAATGATGTGGAATAGGCGAAGCTATGAACATACTCGATTTAACAGAAGATACCAGAAGATGCATGAAAGGAATGAAAATACTATTAGAACATCCTGCTGAGATCTCGGTTGGAACAACGCTCTCAAAGGTGGTCTACAGCGAAGATAAGATGAGGCTTCTGCACTATATTCCCGCAGTAGAGAGACCGCACCCGGTCCCGGTACTTATAGTGTATGCGCTTGTGAACCGCTATTATATCCTGGACCTCCAGCCTGATAAAAGCGTGATAAAGAAAATGCTGGCTGAGGGTTTTGATGTATATATTATCGACTGGGGTTATCCCTCAGGCTCAGACAGGTATCTCACTCTTGATGACTATGTGAACGGCTATATAGACCGGGCCGTGGACAGGATCAGGGAGATATCAGGCATGGATAAGATAACGCTGCTGGGCGTATGCCAGGGAGGCACGCTCTCTACCATGTACGCCTCGCTGCATCCGGAGAAGCTGAAGAACCTTGTCGCTCTTGTCACGCCTGTGAATTTTGATACGGATAAAGGGCTACTTAACATCTGGGCAAAGAGCATGGATATCGACAGAATAGTGGATTGCTACGGTATTGTGCCTGGAGACATGCTGAACACCGGGTTTTTGCTCACAGACCCGTTCAGGCTCATGATCGATAAGTATGTGGGAATGTTCGACCGCATCGAATGCAAGTCAGATGAAGCCTGCAGGCTCAGGAACGAAGAGACCATCAGGAACTTTCTTCGGATGGAGAAATGGATATTTGACAGCCCTGGTCAGGCGGGTGAGGCATACAGGCAGTTCATGAAGGACTGCTACCAGAAGAACCTGCTCATCAGGAACGAGATGCGGCTCAATGGAAAAAAGGTCGACCTCAGGAACATAACCATGCCCCTGCTCAACGTCATGGCAGAGACCGACCACCTCGTCCCTAATGAAGCCAGCATCCCGCTGACCGATGCAGTATCGAGCACGGATAAGGAGACGCTCATCTTCCCGACAGGGCACATAGGTATATTCGTGGGCTCAAAATCACAGAGAGAGGTCGTGCCGAAGATCGCTACTTGGCTTAAGCCGAGGTCGGGATGAGAGCCTGAACAGATGTTGTTAACTTAAGTAGATTTAACAACTAACTCGTACGAACTCACAACGAACTCAACCCGGCTCATCATCGAGTTCGTACGAGTTTATAAACGAACTATGAAGCGTTATGAACTTATGTAGAGCTAATAAGTCCTAATTATTAAGGTGGTAGAGTTCATCTGCAATCTTACTTGAGTCATACTCTACATTTGCACCAACAATGCCATCTTTATTACTTACTATATAGCTCCTGAATAACTTTTTTTGTTCCTCTTCGTCATCAAAACTATTTTTACCATCTAAAGCAAAACCCACAAAAGCAACATGGCTATGGGTGGTGATGAATAGTTGTATTCTATTTTTCTTTGCAAGGTCAATCATGTGCACAGCAAGCTTTCTTAATGCTTTCGGATGCTGGAACATCTCTATTTCCTCGATAAAAATAGCACTATCAGCAGAAAGTTCTAAGGTCGATAGAATACCCAATGCTCTTTGCATTCCATCGCCCTGGAAATCCGAAAAAATTCTTTCATTGCCGAGTGCTACTCTTTTATCTTGATAATTTTCCCGCCTTGGTATGAATTCGTAATCAAAATTTCCATAGATATCTGACATTCTCTCAATTAGGTCCGCTTCAGATTTATATTTGGTTTTTATACCACCTAATAGTTTATCTAACTTAGTTGTGAATTCGCTCTTCCTGATAGTTGAGGAGAACATCATTGCATTATTACTATAGCTATCAATCTCTTTCCCCAAATTCTTTATATAAAAATGTTCATAGACTCCATTTTCACTATAAGTTGCTAAGTAGGTGGTACCTTTGTCATTCTCAAAGCAAGAGTACAACCGCCCTTCTTCTATTTTCTTATCTTCTGATACCACTATTGGAATCTCAGCTATAGAAAACGACACTGAATGATTAGAGCCGTTGTTATACAATAACTTCACGTCAGCCTTAGAATTATCATCGTGACCGTAAAATATCTCATATGATGATACTTTACGTTCCACCCTCTCTTTTATAACTGGAATTAAAGAAGGAGTTGGACTGCGCCCTCAAAGTGGAC
>JAPMTX010000133.1 GCA_026552855.1 Candidatus Methanoperedens sp.
GAGAAAAAAGTCCCACAGGCGGAACGCCCCGGGGAAGCTCCTTTCACGTACAAATTAGACGAATCGGGCCAACCAGTTCTCGAAGCAAAAAAAGAAGGGGGAGCAACCATCTTTGCACCGGTAAAACAGCCAGTCGGTAAATCTTGGGCGGATCTCCTGAGAGATGCTCCAGTCGGAACACAGGTGACGTGGTCCAATGCCGACACGGCAAAGAAATGCTCAGGTGCAGGGTCCAGACCAGCGTTCTGCAACTTCGAAAATGAAAATGCAACGAAGCTAGGCCCCGATCGGTACGCAGCGTTCCCTCTTGGAATAAAAAACGAGTCCGAGATAAAGCAGGAGATGGCGAAAGCTGTCTTTGGAAATAATCCAATTCCCGCAGATTATATCACGAAGAATATCTACATCTCCAGTATCAGATATCCAATTAAGTAAAAACATAGGTGAGCCAATGCCATTTCTTAGAAGACTATTTCAACTAAAGCCTTCTATCGACTGGGGAGTTAAAACCGATTTTTTAGACAAATTTAAGCCCACCGATGCCTATTTCAAAATGCTGTTTCTTCAGCTTTGGTTTTTGAGATGCATCCTGATAAGTGCAATTCTCATAGATAATAATCGCCAAAAAACTTTCATCCTTTGGTAACTTATCCATTTCTCAGGTTGGTAAGGAATCAGACATAACACCATACCATCTATGTACGAAGGAGGGAATGAATCTTGAGGATGATCAGAATTAAATGCGCTAATTGCAGCAAGGAAATATACGTGCAGAGAAGTCACGTTAGGGAAAAAATGTTCTGTACGATCGGGTGCATGGATTCGTACCTGGCTGGATCTCCACTCAAAGAATGATTGCAGGTAAGTTACCGGGAATAAAGAACTTAATCATAATATGTTTATTTTTATTAGCGGCTGGCGCCGGAGGAGGGGATGCAGCAGCAACAGGCAATCTTGATATTTATGTTGAAAATGAAGCCGGAGGCTATCAGTCCGGGGCTGTTGTGGTACGCTATGATTCCGGCTGGGGACCTATCGACCAGAAGACGACGGACACTGCAGATAAAGTCTCATGGACCGGAATAAGCACAGGTACTTATAAATACGAGGTTTATTACAGCGGCGAATTCTGGGGAGCAGGAGAGTCAATTGTAAGTTCAAAGACAACCACTATAAAATATTTCAGGAAGTATACCCCGTATATATTATCAGTTTCGATAAAGGACAAAAGCGGTAATGCCAAAACTACGTTTGTACCCGGGGAAAAAGTGCATGTAGACGTAACATTGAAGAATCCCGGAACGGTAAGTTATACTACAGAATCCATTTTGCGAATAGCGAAGGGCAAAACCTCTCCGTATGTTCTTGATGAAATGCACGGACCGGTTTCTATTTCTGCAGGTGGTTACGGTTATTTTGGATGGGACTGGAGTATCCCGGCTGCGGCTTCAGGTACTTATTACGTAAATCCATCGGCATTCACATATATCAACAACAAAAGTATTCTAACAGACAACGCCGGATGGGGCTGGAATTTTAATGTTGTGAAGCCGCAGGATTCTTTTAAATTCCGGTCCCGGGCACTCTATGTATGGGGAGAAGCCGATACAATCCTGGAAAACCCTGCGGAAGCTGATGTATTGATCCGGTTCGCCAGAGAGCACAGTATTAATACGCTCTTCTTTTATACCGACCAGTTGAAGCTTTCTGACAGCCGCCAGCAGTTTAAGAGTTTCATCGCCAGGGCACACAGCAGCAATTTGTACGTTCATGCGTTGAACGGGGATGCTGCTTGGATAACCAGTCGCCAGGCTGCTGCAAATTACATCAATGCCCTGGTAAGCTACAATGTGAACGCTCAAAGTAATGAGAAATTCGACGGGGTCCACCTGGATATCGAACCGTACACCCTTCCCTCATGGGAAAAGGATTCGAATGGAGACAGCATGACGCTGGCTCAAAGCTCTGTTAACAGAAACATAGCAACCCAGTACCTCCAGATGCTCTCAGGCTTAAAAGACACCATTTCAGAAAGCAAAGAGCGGATGACATTCGGAGCTGACATCCCGTTCTGGTTCGATGGCAGTGGATTTGAGCTTATCTACAGCGGGAATAATAAATTATTTAGCTCCCATATCCAGGACACGGTGGATTTCGTCACCATAATGGATTATACCGATAATTACAGCAACGCAATCACCTGGGCAACAAATGAGATAAATTACGGTGCTGCGATCAGTAAATACGTAGTACTGGCATTTGAGACGCAGGACGTGGGTAATTCCGGTTCCTCGTTCTATGAAGAAGGCGCCTCAGCTCTGGAAAACGCGCTTCAGCAAGTGACTAATGCATTTTCAGCAAAACCGAGCTTTAAAGGGTTTGCGATACACCATTACGGGAGCTACCGTTCGTTAAGAGGCTGATCTTAGCATCCGGAACCTTAAAAATTCAAAAAAAAATATGCTAAACTTTAAAAACTCAAAAAAAATCATAAACTATAGATACGTTTATATTGAAGCATTTATGTTAAAAATATCTATATGCATAATCCAGGGTCTCCAGGCAGCGATTCGATCTGGCTTCGGCAGCTGATCATATAGACGGGGCATTCTCCTGTACAATCTAATAGAGGTCGCTATGAACGACGAACTTTATTATATAATATATTATATAAATATGTGATAAAAATGATAGACCTATCCACCATCCACACGGCTATTAGACTTCCTTCACTGCAAGTAGCGCAGGTAGACATGTATTCTTTTGTCTTCTACGGGTCACTTTTCATCCTCATCCTCAGGCTTCTGTGTTTCTGTTCTCTTTCTTTTATCTACACGTCTTTGAAAAAGAAAGATGACTTTATGTCTTTTATCTATAAATTTTTGAAAAAGAAAGGGTATGACGATAAAATCTTCCAGATTTCCATAATTATCCCGGCTTATAACGAGGAGATCACGATATCAAGCTGCATAGAATCTATGCTGCATCTGAACTACCCATGCTACGAGATCATAGTTATCGACGACGGGTCATCGGATAACACCTTCAGTGAAGCCTCAAAATTTGTAGATAAAGGGGTAAAAGTCATACGCCAGGAAAACACAGGAAAACCGGGCGCTATTAACACGGGGATCAGGAGAGCCTCAGGAGAGATAGTTATCACAGTTGATGCGGATTCCAAGCTGCATCCTGATGCTCTCACGTGGATATCCAGGCGTTTTTCCAGGAACCACCGCCTTGGGGCTGTCGCAGGTAATGTAAAAATAGAAAAGCCCAGGGGCATGTTGAAGGTCCTGCAGTCGCTTGAATACACTACAGCCATAAACCTTGGAAGAAAATCCCAGTCCCTCCTGCACTGCGTTATGATTGTGCCGGGCGCTATCGCAGCGCTGAAGACAAGTGTACTTCACGAGGTAGGCTACTTCCCGCTGGATACCTTTGCCGAGGATTTTGATATAACAATGAAAATCCTGCAGGCTGGTTATCACGTTGAGTATGAGTCGCGAGCAATCGCCTTCACCCAGGCACCTGAGAGCATAGAGGACCTTCTGAAACAGAGAAGAAGATGGTACCGGGGCATGACCCAGGTCCTGGCAAAATACCAGGGAATGTACATGAACCCGAAGTACGGTGTAGCCGGATTGTTGGGGGTCCCGTATATGTGGCTTGAGTTAGGCTCAAGTCTGATAAATATGGTATTCCTTTTCACGCTGCTCACCGCAGCCGCCTATAGTCCAGATATGAATTCGCTGACTTCAGGAATGCTGATATACTGGGCATTAAGTATAGTGGTCTCAACCTATGCCGTGCTCATAGACCCTGCGCCCAGTATCAGGGAAATAATCATAAGTCCGCTATATTTGTTCTACAACGTTTTCCTGGACGGGATAGGTATTATGGCGTTCATTGAAGAAACGCTGAACATCGCCATGCGATGGGAGAAACCAAAAAGGGAGGAATTGTAATGGATTTTAAAATAATCGGAATCGGAATAGCAGTTACATTCGCAATAATAGCATTTTCCGCAATAACGCTGTACCTTGCTTTCAGAATAAAGGAGACTTTCAGGGAAGAAAAGAGCATGAAGATCCAGGCTGCAAAGACATGCCTCCTTCTGGGGGTACTGTTCCTGGCTGGCAGTATGTTCTATTTCTTTGCCCAGGCTCTGTACCAGCCCGAAAAACCTTCAAATAATACCGGTGTTCCAGGAGTGTTTGAGCCGCAGGTACCTGTAAAAAATGCTTCGATAGGTATTGATCTATCCTATCCGGATACTGTAAAAACCGACGTGACATATGCGATTTCATTCAGAATTTACAATCCTACACCGAGAACGGTCCATGATGCAACCATCAGATTATTGGGATTATATCCTTTTGAGGTAAAATCCAACTTTAACGTCGACTCCAGCGTTTTGAGTTTAGGAGACGTACTGCCCGGGGAGAGAAGCGGCTACTTGCAACTGAAAGCACCATCGCAGCCTACCAAGCTTGATGGTGAACTTATACTTCAATCAAAGGAGACTGACCCATTAACTAAAGACATAAAGATCACGGTTCATGAGAGCAACATAGTCTCTTCAAATGCATCAAGCTCTGCTCAAGCATCCGCTCCTGTACCTACCGCAAATTCATCGAAAAAGGAACCCACAGTATATATTATCTGGAATGAGCCGCCGCCTTACACTCCAGCGCCGGCATCTGCCCCTGCCCAGACACCTGCTCCAACACCTAATTTGACATCAACTCCCTCCCCAACTCCCACTTCTACACCAACCCCCTCCCCAACACTCACTCCAACTCCTGCCTCAACTCCCTCCCCAGCACCCACTCCCACTCCAACTCCCACTCCTACACCAACTTCCTCCCCAACTCCCACTCCAACTCCCGCTCTTACACCGCCGCCCTCCCCAACTCCCACTCCAACCCCCACTCCAACTCCCACTCCAACTCCCACTCCTACACCAACTTCCTCCCCAACGCCCACCCCAACCCCGACACCCGAACCAACGCCCACTCCAACTCCCACTCCTGCACCGACACCCACCCCCACTCCTATATCAATACCTGACCCTACGCCCACCCCGATCCCCCCTCCATAAAAGAGGTTTTGTACTGGCGATAAAACACTTTCCAGCGACGGTTACATGCGAACTGCAACTATTTAGTAACTGTTTAACACAATCGCAATAACGTACCTATAGCGTAAGTACTATAAGCCAGAATTGGGATTAGACTACCTTATCGGGTAGTACTGTGCAAAATATAGAAACTCAAATACGGAAGAGAGGCAGATCCTCGGTCAAGCCCTTTTTGTTCTTCTTAGCCTTTTTGATTACAATAAGTACATTGCCGGTACAGGCGAATGCCTTTATTTATACGAACGCAACAAATAATGCAGATACGTATTTAAGCCAGGAACAGGCGAATATCAGTTTTGGCGCATCCGGTTATCTGGGAGTTTACGGCAGCGGGGCAAGAATGGCTGCTATAATGAACTGGACGCTTCCGGGCGGTAGCGGAGATATAACAGGGATCACTCTGAACATGTACTGCAACAAATGGGACTCGTTTCCCGGAACTCCTGTAGAATTGTATGCTCTGGATGAAGAATTTAATGAATCAGAAGCAACATGGAATAACAGAAAGCCCCTGGTAAACCGGACTATATACGGGGTACCCTCGCCTGACGGGTCAACTCTTTTAGATGAAGTAACGGTAGATAAAGAAGGTATCTATACGTGGGTTATAAGACGGAAGGGCATAAAAGACGATCTGGATTCATTAACATGGAACAAATCAATCATCCTTGCTCTGGTGCTACCGAATGAGACCGGATGGGCAGGGATACAATGCTATTCCAGGGAAAATCCCGTAACATATTATCGACCCTACATCATTGTAGCGAACGAGAGGGTCTCAACACCCTCTGTTGCCAATATTACTACCTATAAAGCAGGAAAAACAAGCGCCCTGATAATCTCTAATAGCGATGTGGCTGCGCTTACCAGGATAAATTACGGAACGAACATATCCAACCTGGACAGGTGGTCCGAATACGACACTGCAGCGGCAGGACCGTCGCACAACATATTAAGTTCGCTCAGCCCTGATACAACCTATTACTACTCATTTAATGTGTATAATTACATTGATACTAATATTCACTACTCAATGAATTCTTCAGGTTTTACATTCACAACAAAGGGAAATACTGCTGTTGAGCCAGTGCCTCTGGTCACGTTCGTTTTCGACGACGGATTAAAGACCACATACACGCGTGCTTTTCCAGTCCTGAACAACTTTTCTTTTCCAGGTGTGACTGCTGCAATCTCCTCTGCCGCAGCAGGTAATTCTTCACGTTATATGAACTGGACTGAATTACAGACACTTCAGAACGTATACAACTGGGAGATAGCGAGCCATTCAGCAACGCATCCGGACTTAAGATCATTAGATAACGCCAGGCTGGATTATGAATTAAATGAGTCAAAGAATGCACTGCGGTCACACGGCTTGAATGTTTATAATTTCGTATCCCCGTACGGTTCCTACAATACGCGTACTGAAGCCCGTATAATGAAATATTATGATTCAGACAGGAGTACTTCCAGCTTATTTATCCCGCCTGACAGCGAGTATCCTTTAGCTGCAAAGAATATCTGGAACACAACAACACTTGATGAAGCGAAAGCCTGGGTGGATGAGGCTGTAAATAACAATTCCCGGCTTATTTTTGTTTTCCACAACATAGGGGATTACATGGGGCAGGATGCGGGCGAATGGACAGAAGGTGAATGGACAACAGATAACCTGACTGGATTAGCCTCATACATTGAATCAAAAGGAAAATTAAGAGTGGTAACTATCCGGGAAGCGCAAACCATGTCGTTTGACTACAGGGGAATTTATGCCAGCACTGCAGCCAAAGACTTAACAAATAAAATCTATCCTGATGGGAATATAGATTACAGCAAGACTGTATCCGGTCATAAGAGGGTTAATATGACAATTTTGCCTTCTTCTGACTATATAAATATAACAATTCTCGACTGGTCATCGAGCAGCGGTTATTATAAGGTCTGGAACGAGTCCTCAAGAAATGCATCAGTTTCAGCTTACCATCTGATCGGTGATTTCCCGGCTGATACGCCTGTTCTGATCAAGAAAAACGGGCAAAATTGGAAAACGCTTACAAGCAATGCGGCAGGATTTGTTACCTTTGTATACGGCGATGGTTACGATGCTTTTCAGTTTGAAGCCGCAGTGCCGCAGTTACAACCAACATTACAACCAGGACCACAGAAGATTCCATGGGGACTCTCAGAGATAGCGGCAGTAGCAGCCATGCTTGCTGTATCCGGTCTGTTTCTTATAATACGGAGAAATAAATAAAAGTGACTGTGTGCGGTGTAAATCCTTCGTAAGCTTTATTAATAAGGTTGTATATATCAGATTTAGTGAGAACATTGTCAGGGGCATTTATTTTATACTGGACGGGTTAAATTTATTAAGGTTTATGGAAAATGTTAACTACTAATATGCTGAAAGACACTTTTTGGAGGATGAATCTTGAAGTATTGTGTTGATTGCAGATACTTCTCAACAAAGGTAAAAGGAAGCAATAGAGAACAATATGACGGTTCCTGTACTCTGATCAAGAAGAACGTGTACGAAACCAATCGCGGATGCAAAGAATTCAGAGAAGAGCGCGTTTAGATTCAGACACAATTGATTCAGATTCTGGCAATTGCTGTTTTTGTGTTTACTTATGCACTGATAGTCCTGAAGCCGAAAAGAATCAATGAAGCCCATGCTGCTATAATCGGCGCTGTTCTTACTATCGTCCTGTTATTAGAACCACATCATGTACTGGAGGCGCTGGGCATATCCACCCGGGAAATGCCTGACCCGCTCGTGACAACATGGAACGTCGTCATAATCCTTGCAACGCTGATGGTGATCTCGACCCTGCTTGATGACTACGGGTTCTTTGAGTACTGCGCCTCGCGGGCTATACACGCCTCAAAGAACAGCGGGGAGAGGCTTTTCCTGTATACGTTCCTTGTGGTCTCTCTGATATCCCTTTTTGCCGGGAACGACGTGGTCATCCTTACAACCACTCCTATAATCCTCATCTTTTGCAGGAGTGCGGGCATCAACCCCAAGCCCTACATGTACATGTCATTCTTTGCAGCCAATACGTTCTCGATGCCGCTGTATATAGGGAATCTTACCAATATCCTTATCGGAGACAGCTTCAAGCTTGATTACTTCGGGTTCACGAAGTACATGCTGCTTCCCACCATGGCTGCGGCTTTCGTGAATTACTATCTGATCAAGTACATCTTCAGGAAGCAGATACCCGAGAGTTTCAATTCTCCGGCTGACGGAAGAGTAGAGTTCAGGGACAGACGTCTGGTCATGCTCGGTCTTGCGGTGCTTCTGGGGGTCATTGTGCTGGGAGGAGTGGCGAATTACCTGAAAGTACCGCTTTCTGCCGTGACGCTGGCAGGCGCAGTTATCCTGATAATTGCGGAGCGGCGGGCTGCATACAGGATAAAAAGGGTGTCGTGGAACGTTGTCCTCTTCGTTATAGGGCTTTTTATCGTTGTGAAAGGTCTTGAGGTAGGCGGCATCTCAAGTTATGCAGGGGATATTTTATTTGCCAATATGGGCTCCGATGGCATGGCTGCCATATTCTCGGTCTCGCTACTCTCGGCTTTCATGTGTAACCTGGTTAACAACATACCCATGACAGCAATGATGCTCTCCATAGTCCAGCATGCAGACCTGCCCTCGCAGATGAACGCGGCAATGGGATATTCGCTTGTCATAGGCTCAAACCTGGGCGCCAACTTCACTACGTTCGGGGCACTGGCAGGCATCCTCTGGCTTGAGAGCGCGCGCAGGTACGGCTGGAGCACGACCATGACAGAGATACTGAAAATAGGATTGTTCGTGACACCGATAGCGATCCTGGGCGCAAGCGTGGTGCTGGCGCTTGAGATGTCACTTTAGCAAGCTATTTATAGTCTTAAGGCTTACGAATAAAACAGGCGGTCTGATTAAAGACGCATTGGTGCATCAATTGAAAGGTGGGATAAATGGTATCAAATAACCTTTGTATTTGGCATGCTTTCAGAGTAGCTTTTGGAATAACAGTGCTGGTAATATTGTTGGCTGGCGGCGCAGGTGCGCTGTCAAATGATGGAGGCGGAAGCTGGCAGTATTACAGGAATGTCACAATCACCAATACAGGTTATGCCCAGACTGATTATCAGGTGATGGTAAACCTTACTGGCAGTGATTTCCCGGCGAGTGCGAATATCAGCGGTGCGGATATAAGGTTCACGGAAATGGGAGGCGCTGAATTGAGCTACTGGATCGAAGAGTGGGATCATGCGAACAGGAGCGGAAGGGTGTGGGTGAATGTGACGAGCGTTCCAGCGGGCGGGAGTACGAGCATTCGTATGTATTATGGGAATCCGAGTGCGATAAGTTCAAGTAATGGGAATGCTACTTTTGTATTTTTTGATGATTTTGAAGATGGAACATTAAATAAATGGGATGAAGTTGATCCTGGGCAATCTGTGTTTTTGGATAATGGTAACCATGTTTTGAGATTGTTTTCAGATTCTTCGCTGTGGAAAGGTGTGCGAAAGAATATAGTCCCAACAGATATTAGAGTTGATTTGAAATATAAAATTGTTCAAAATGGTGATTGGGATGGAGCAAGATTTGTTTCAGATTTACGTACTGGTTATCGATATATGTTAGCTGATTGGCATTTCTTAGATGATGCAAGACCTGAACGGTATTTATTGAAAAATGATGCTCATCTAGTAGATGTACCGGTCTCATACTACAGCATACTCGGTGAATGGTACTATTGGGGATTTTCAGTAGTTGGCTCAAGTTCAGTTGAATTAAAGGGTTATGGAAAGTACGGTGAAAACTTGACTTCATTCACAGATACTATTAATCCACTTATAAGTGGACAATTGAGACTTTGGGTATTGGATGCAGGGGCAACCGATTACGTTGATGATGTTCGTGTTCGCAAGTACGCCTCCCCCGAGCCCTCGGTCAGCGTGGGCGCCGAAACCCCGAACACACCTGAGAATTTCACTTTCGTCCATTTAACTGATGTTCACATAGGCTACTATCCATGGGAAAATTCAAAAAACATTACCTATGCTATAGGGAATTTCACAGACACATTGCAAACCCTTAAAAAAGTTAAACCAGATTTTATACTTATCACAGGAGATCTTGTTGAGTATGATAACAAAGACTTCTTCATCGCATTTAAAAATCTTCTGAGAGGCAGCAGCATCACTGTAAAAGGCATCACGCCGGGAAATCATGACAGGAGAGATACCTATTATGGATTGCTCGGCAACAACCTTTCAGATTATAATAAATACATAAAACCTATAAGCAATCCTGACACTGTTGATAACAATTACTCTTTTGACTATAAAGGCTACCGTTTCATAGGCATTGATTCGGGTGCAGATTACAGTTCCTCTATTATTGGTGCTGAGCAGAACGCGACCATATCTATCGCATGTCCGCCGCTTATTTGCGACAACACGCCTGAATCAGATGGTCTTTCCGATGAGCAGATGATGAATCTTAGAGGTGAATTCAACAACACATATCCTAAGATTGTATTCATGCACCACCCAGTGATGAACTTTGGCAATGATACTGAGCCACCATATCCAAAAGTCCCACATGACGGCGCTCCCGGAGGTAACGATGGGGCAATAGCTTTCAATCGATGGAATTTTATAAACTATACAAAGGAAAGTAATGTGAAGCTGGTTCTAACAGGCCACAGCCACTACGATGCAATATTCAACATTTACGGAAAACCGGATAAAATTAGTACCTTTAATAGACCTCTTTTTATTCA
>JAPMTX010000134.1 GCA_026552855.1 Candidatus Methanoperedens sp.
ACTTAGTAATAGGATTAATAGGTCCAAAGAAATCCACCTCCACTTTGCAACATTAAAGGAGGTGGATTTCTAGAAATAAAAGACTATCACCTTTAGGTTGGCTGTGTGAACATCAGTTACTTATAGTGATTATTATAACCCAAATAGCGGAGTTGACGGTAGGTATATACCTAACTCATATGGTAGCGATGACCTTCAATTTAATCAATTTATGATGAACCAACATACAGATAACGAAAAGAAAAAAACTGCTCTACATGAGTTAGGTCATGCACTGGGTCTTGCTCATAGTTTCATTAATAATGTAATGTATGAATATATAGAATCATATACACAATTAGGGCAGCACGATATCGAGGACTATAATAATCTATACCCTTAAAAATATACAGGAATTGATAATATGATAACAAAAACTAAAATAAGTATTGTATTTGTAGTACTGGCAGGTTTGATCGGCACAGGTTTCCTGGTCATGCAAACAAATGGATACAATAGCGGAAGTGAAATAGGCTATAGTGCTAGTTTTGTATTTAATGTTACCGATGATCGCGAATTAGTAGGTTTTGCAGATAATGTATTCATTGGTAAGGTTATAGCTCAAACTGGAAATAAAGCAAACACTCCACCACCTGAAGCTGGCGATGTACCAGGTTCTTCGCCACAAACGCAGTTTAGCGTCGAGGTTTTAGAGAATATAAAAGGAAACCTCAGTGGAATAATCACAGTGAGCCAAGAGGGTGGCTACGAAGAGAAAAATGGTGTAAATCGGTTAGTTCTCATGGATGGAGACGAACTTCTGGAGCCGGGTAAAACTTATCTTTTTGCTACCCAATTTAATGATATTGACGGATGGCATGCTATAATTATACCCAACTATGGTAATCTTCCTATTAAGGATCAAACAGATCATAAAAATAAGGTAGAAAGATTTAAAAAAGCATATTCAAAGGAAATACCTTCTAAGTTTAAGCTATCTATAAAGGAACAGAAACAACCTTAGTTTATTTAAAAGCAGCTAAGGGTACACTCTTAGCTGCAGTTTTTATTTTTAGTTCTGTAGAATTTAGTTGTGAGTTTATTGTCAGAAATATGTCATATATTGGCGAGATAAGACACATGGATTTGATTAGTGCAACAAGTTAAGGTCATCAATAAATTTAAATTTAAATACCGCCTATTAAGTACGATGACGAATCATATCATCTCAATGAGGGACTTTTCACGGGATGAGATTGATGCTATTCTGGACAGGGTGAAGCAGTTCGAGCCCATAGCAAGAGGTAAAAGCTCCAATCTTCTCTCAGGTAAAATACTGGCGACGCTTTTCTATGAACCGAGCACCCGTACCAGGCTTTCATTTGAGACCGCCATGAAACGGCTGGGAGGAGAAGTGATAGACCTGGGCGCGATTGAAGCAAGTTCCGTGGCTAAGGGAGAGACGCTTGCTGACACGATAAGGGTGATAGGGAATTATGCCGATGCCATAGTTCTTCGCCATCCGCGCGAGGGCGCAGCCAGGATGGCAGCCGAGTATTCAAAGGTCCCGATAATCAATGCAGGCGACGGGGCGGGACACCATCCCACGCAGACGCTGCTTGACCTTTATACAATCATGCGGGAGAGCAGTCTCTCCGGGCTTAAGATTGCGATAGTTGGCGACCTCAAATACGGAAGGACCGTGCATTCGCTGGCATATGCCCTGTCCATGTACCATGCAGATATGACCCTTATATCGCCAAGGCAGCTTGAGATGCCTGACACGATCAAGAAAGATTTGAAAAAGCAGGGTGCGATAATCACCGAGACCTCAAGCATAGATGACATCATCGGATATGTCGATGTGCTGTACGTGACGCGGATACAGAAAGAGCGGTTCCCAGACCCGACCGAATACCAGAAAGTGGCGGGGAGCTACAGGATTACCGTGGAACTTCTGAAGTACGCCCGCGACAACCTTATAATAATGCATCCCCTGCCGCGCGTGGATGAGATAGACCCTGCTGTTGACAGGACAAAATACGCGCGGTACTTTGAGCAGTCGTTCTACGGCGTCCCTGTGCGGATGGCGCTCCTTGCAATGGCTATGGGGGCGGCATGACCGAAAAAGAAGAGATGCGCGTGCGCAGGATAAAGCACGGGACAGTTATCGACCATATCACTGCGGGACAGGCTCTCAACGTACTTCGCATTCTTGGTATATCCGGCACAACACGGGCTGTCGTGACCGTGGCTATGAACGTGCCAAGCGGCGTTCTCGGATTGAAGGATATTGTCAAGGTCGAGGATAGGGAGCTTGAAGAGGAGGAGGTGGACAGGATATCGCTCATCGCGCCGAACGCCACCATAAACATTATCAGGGATTTCGGGGTTGTGGAGAAGTACCGCGTTGACCTGCCAGACCGCCTTGAAGGCGTTGTGAAATGCGGGAACCCGAACTGCATCTCAAATACAAGCGAGCCGGTCACTTCGAAGTTCGCGGTGAACAAGAAGCCGGTCGAACTCAGGTGTATCTACTGCGACCATGTGATCTCAGAAGGGATCGCTGAGCATTTGAAATAGGTGAGGAAATGACAAAGTATCGATGCACTGTCTGCGGTTACATATACGACCCGGCTGCAGGTGACCCTCCGAGGGCACAGGCCGGGACTGAATTTTCTGATCTTCCTGAGGACTGGGTATGCCCGGTATGCGGCGCACCAAAGGATATGTTTGAGAAAATAGAGTAGGGAATCAGATATGTATCGCTTTCCCCAGAGCCGCTTCCGCTGCCTCTGCCAGTGCTTCGGAAAGCGTCGGATGGGGATGTATCGTTCCTGCCAGGTCCTCAAGGAGCGCAGCCATCTCGATAGAATGCGAGGCTTCACCAATAAGCGTACAGGCGTCTGTCGATACTATATGTATGCCGAGAATCTCACCGCTCTTCTTGTTCGCCACAACTTTCACGAATCCGTCTGTCCTGTCCGTTGTAAGTGCCCCTCCTGATGCGCGGAAGGGGAATTTGCCTGTGATTACCTCAAAACCGCTTTTTCTTGCGCTCTCCTCATCCATGCCAACGGCTGCAACCTCAGGGTCGGAGAATACCACCTCAGGCAGAGCCCTGTTGTCAAAAGCGCTTGGAAGACCCGCTATTACCTCAGCCGCGACCTTCCCCTCCCTGAAGGCTTTATGCGCCAGGAACGGAGGACCGGCGACATCCCCTATCGCATATATCCTTGGATCTGTCGTCCTGCGCTTTTCATCGACCTTAATGAACCCGCTGCCGTCAAGCTCAACTTTCGTATTTTCCAGCCCCAGTTTATCGCTGTTGGGTTCTACTCCCACGGCTACCAGTATCTTGTCTGCGGTAAGTTCTGCTCTCTTTTCCATACCCTGGGTGCTTACGGTCACAACGGCTTTACCGCTCTCCCTGCGCAATTCCTCGGCGCGGGAGTTGTAATATATCTCAATGCCAAGCGTCTTCATCTTCTGGCTCACTACCGCGACAAGCTCAGGATCGAACCTGGTGAGTATCCTGGGTGAGCGCTGGATTATTTTCACCCTTGAGCCCAGCTTGGCATATGCTGTCCCAAGCTCAATGCCGATGTACCCGGCGCCTATTATCACCATATCATCTGGTACTTTAGGAAGACCGAGAGCCTCGTTTGAGTTGATAACAAGCTTGCTGTCGAACGTAAAACCCGGATATTCTCTCGGTCGGGAGCCGGTCGCTATTATGGCATTTTCGAATTTCAGCGTTGAAGTCGTCCCGTCCGGGGAGGTGATCCTGGCTTTTTCAGAAGATTCAAAGAAAACTTCGCCTTTTACTACCTGTACGCCGTATTTCTTGCAGAGGCTTATGATGCCGTCCCTGAGTTTTTTTACGACCCCGAACTTCCACTGCTGGATCTTTTTCAGGTCGAACTCAACAGAGCCCTTGATCCCTATATTTCCGGGATTCTTTATATCGTAGATGATGTTTGCCGCATGTATCAGGGCTTTGGAGGGGATACAGCCCCGGTAAACGCATGTGCCTCCTAGATCGTACCTTTCTGCAAGTATCACGTCTTTCCCAAGCTGGGAGGCTCTTATTGCGGCTGTGTATCCGCCTGGTCCTCCTCCTACAACGAGAACGTCGCATCCAGTGACGATATCTCCCATTACCATTCGCATGCCTCCTCTTTATAAATTTAACTTTGTCCTGTACCTTTTTAAACTTTACTGAAACTGATACTGCGATCAGCCATATACGAACTCCTGACAAGAGGACCGCTTACCACAGAGAGAAAACCCATTTTCTCTCCCATCTCCCTGTAATATGCGAATTTCCCAGGCGGAATATACTCTTTTACTTCAAGCTGCCTTGCTGTCGGTCTGAGATACTGGCCCAGCGTTATGATGTCCACACCTGCCTTTTTCAGGTCATCCATCGTTTTTAGCACCAGCTCTTCGGTTTCGCCAAGACCGAGCATAAGGGAGGATTTGGTACGGGTAGAGGAGGATAGCAGCTTTATGTTCCTCAATACTTCCAAGGACAGCCTGTAACCTGCTCTCCTGTCTCTTGCAATAGCCTGGAATTCTTCGACAGTCTCTATGTTATGTCCCACAACATCCGGTCGGGCCGCGATCACTTTCCGCAAGCAGTCTATATCTCCCTGGAAATCGGGGATTAGAGCCTCAACTGTTATGCCGTCACCTGTGCTTTTTACCGTCCCGATACAGTTCGCAAAATGCTTTGCGCCCCCGTCGGGAAGGTCATCCCTGTCCACTGAGGTCAGGACAACGTATTTTAACCCCATCTCCTCCACAGCCTGTGCTATCCTCGCAGGCTCAGAAGGGTCAAGAGGCTCACCGTGCTTTCCTTTCTCCACAGCGCAGAACCGGCAGTTCCTGGTACAGGTTGAGCCCATTATCATAAATGTTGCAGTGCCCCTGCTCCAGCATTCCCCCACGTTCGGGCACCTTGCGCCCGTGCAGACGGTATATAAGCCGTGCTCATGCAGCGTTCTCTCTAAAGCCAGGAACTTTGCCCCTGCCGGAGGTCTTATTTTGAGCCATCCGGGCTTTACCATACTCTCAGGTTTTCCCCAGCGTGGCTTTCCCTGGTTTCCATTCGACAGGGCACATCTCCCCTGTCTGGAGCGCTTTTAAGACCCTCAGTATCTCATCAACGCTTCTCCCTATATCCAGGTCATGGACAACCTGGTACCTGAGTATACCTTCCGGGTCTATTATGAAAGCCCCGCGCAGGCTTACGCCCTTCTCCTCTATCAGCACTCTGTAGCTTCTGCTGACCTCTTTGGTTATATCGCTGAGCAGTGGATACTTAAGCTCCCCGAGCTCTTTCAGCCATGCCCTGTGAGCGTGCACGCTGTCCACGCTCACACCGAGCACCTGGGCGGAAAGCTCCGCGAATTCGTCATGCCTATTGCTGAATTCCTTGACTTCGGTGGGGCATACGAATGTAAAATCTCCCGGATAGAAGAAGAGCACAACCCATTTCCCGGCATAATCCTCAAGATGGTAGTCGCGTATCTCTCCCTTAACTATTCCCTGCATTGTGAAAACCGGCGCTCTCTGACCGACCTGTAATCTCATATCACTCACCTGATGTTCTATGGTAGCTGTTTGGATATAAATGTGTCTGAAATGGATGCTCCAGAGAGGGTTTTGGTAAAGGGAGAGCCGGTTATATGTTGATACAGTTGAACAAAGATGCAACTCCATATGAAATTTTATTTTCTTTATTACTGCAAATAATTATCATACAGTCCTCTTAGAAATTATTAAATCTAATAGCATACTTTTAATGCATATGACAAAAGTTATTCATGGCACGGTTCATAAAGGTATGATAAAGCCTGGAGATATGCTGGAAGAAAATGAGGAAGTGCTCATAATCCGTGTCCAGAGACCCAAAAGATCAAAAATCGATATGATAGCTAAAAAACCCAGGGAAACTTTGAATCATAACTTTATTGAAGAAATCATCGAATCGACCGAGTACGGTGAAGGCATTGATTGATCAGTCCAAAATACCAAGAGCCTCGTTTGTATTTATTGATTCGAATATATTTACCTATTTTTTACTTAGAGATGATGAATTTTTTGAAAAATGCGGTCGTTTTCTTAATAATATTGTGATATCCGAAACGTTGTTTAACTTTGTCAAGGCAGAGGTTTGCAAAAATCACGGATTAAAACCCAACGAATTCATACGTTACGTAAAGGAAAATCCTGAATCTATAGAAGATGTGGACATTTCTGATGTTATTGAAGTTTTTACAATGGCAAACCTTAACTTGGTCAATGTTCCGTCAAAGCTAAATCCCGATGTTGAAAGATGTTCATAGAAAATCACTTTTATCAAACGATGCTTTCATTTATTGACTATGGGATATTTGAACATCAAGGACATTATAACCAATGATGGCGATTTTAAGAGAATTGCTGGTATAAATGTGTGGAAACCGGAGACTTTGTAGATATAAAACCGATTCCCTCAATTCTGCGCCATAATTGTTACTCTGGTTCTCAGTAGCTAACATTTTTAAGCTTACGAACAAATCCTTTTCCAAAAAGCTCATTGGGAAACGGAAAAGTGAAAACATCGAGATATTTTAGCAGTTTTATTTTAAGGTTGTTTGAGGAAATAGATTTGGTTTTAACAAAACCCTTGGAAGCAATGCTCTCAACATTGATCATTTGCTTGTTGGAAAACAATAAAGCACACCTTTCTACGTTGGCAAGAGCACTTCCTATGGATGATGCAAATGAAATGGCTCATGCACAGCGAATACGCAGGTTTCTATCCAATAAAGGTATATCGCCAGCCAAAACAGTCCTTCCGCTGATTCGCCTTCTACGTCCAATCCTATCAAATCTTTCTGAGATTGTATTGGTTATGGACCAAACTTCATGGGAAAAACGCAACAAAATGATCAATATACTCTCAGTTGCATTAAGCTACAAAGGGCGTGCTATTCCTCTTTTCTGGATAGTTCGAAATCAAAAGGGAAACAGCTCCTTTGATCATTGGAAGGAGGTTTTGACACCAGTCATAGAAGGATTGCATCAAATGGAATGGTTGATCGGTATTCCAATACATGTCGTTGCTGATAGGGAATTTGCTAGCCCGAAGCTTGCTTTTTGGCTATTTGACACCTATCATGTTGACTCAACGTTACGAATAAAAAGAAGCATGTACCTCAGTAGTGATGGCATATCTGAAACAAAAATTGCTGTACTTTTAAATGAAATGGCAAGTGGTACACGATATGAATTGTACAACCAAATTGTGACACGTGATTGTCAATTCAAGATGAATGTCGTCCTGAGATGGGACGAGGGATATGATGAACCATTAGTTGTGACAACTACACTTGCTAATCCAGGAATAGCAGATACAATATATGGGAAACGTTTTGGCATAGAACCAATGCATAAGGATTGGAAAAGCAATGCTTTTGAACTGAATAAAACCCGTGTAACAAATCCAAAGCGAATAGAGACACTCTTGATCCCGATTGCATTTGCTTATGTTATTTGTGTACTTGAGGGAGAGGAAAAGGAGAATAATGGCGACATACGCAAACCTCCCAAAGGTAAAAACCGAATGACTGGGCTTTTCCTGAGCGGTATCAGGACCATTGCCAAGTATATCAAAGATACCACAGTTACGCAGTTCAAAATCTTTATCAGAGATTTGTTTAAACCGTTCTTTGATGCATGGAGGATACCGATATTTTCTTAGCGAGGTACTAAAGTGTTAGCTACTGAGTACTCTGGTTTATGATATTTAACGGCTGCGCGAGAACGCCTATCGCCTTCAGTCACTACCTTGCTCCGAGGAGCAGGGCATCAACGGGAGGATGCATGAGAAAAAATAAAGAAAAAAAAGGACACGGAACAGATATTTATATAGTCATAATGTTATTTATAATAGATACACAAAGGTGGAATAAGTATGGCTGTCGATGAAAAAGTTTTTGATTTTATGGTAGAGATTGCTTGGAAAGGAGTTGAGGGGACACAGAACTCCATAATTGTATTAGAAAATAAAGCCTATAATATGGTATCGCTTTCAGGGATATTCATAGCTGCTATTGTTGCTGTTTTAGTTGGTGTTAATAATCTCCCAAAAGATATATATACATTTTTAATTATTGAATCAGTAATTTTGATTTTATGTATTGGGGCGGCTTTTGGGGTGATTTGGCTACGAAAACAAGAGTTGTTAGATATATATGAGGTTATTGATAAAATTAATTTTGCAGATATAAATAAAACCAAAGGAGATTTTGCAATGTCTATGGAGAAATGGCAAGAAGAAGGGGAAAAAATATCGAGAAATAAAAGTTTCTGTTTAAAATTTTGTATGGTCTTTTTTTTAATAACTTTAGTGTATGGATTATATTTTGCAATATCTACATTTTTATTTAATCATTAGATAACATCCGTATTTTTTTAGGTAAATCTACTTTTTCCATATTTTCGACAGCATATGTTATTTTATGGGCTTCACAAACGCAACCATCTATTTGAAGATAACCTGGTTTGTGCACAATTTTTGGAGGTTTTTGCTGAGTACTTGTTTCTTCCATTATTTCATCCTTTAAATCAAATTTTGATTCGCTATGCTACTCCGAATAGATTATTACCCCATAACACATATAAAAGAGTGCTAACGCTTCCGTATGTTGTAGGGTAAAATCTTCATTGATTTTACTTTACAATTCAGTTCCTTTTTCTCTCATCTCCATCGACGTTATACTGATAAAAATGTTTGTAGTTCTATTTAATGTTTTGGTTCAATAGCATCTTATCCCCAACGTGTTTTTCCAAGTTCTTTCCCTTTTTTCAATAGTAAATATAATAAGACTAACCACTGGATTGCTGGTATGAATAGTAGCAAAACATACCAGCCTGACTTATCCAAATCATGAAATCTTCTTATCGAGGCAAATGCGTTAATAATAGTAAGGATGAAAAACCATATTAAAAGGAGTCTTGAATTTATACTAATATCTAAACCAAGCAACATAAAAGAGAATACAATCAAAAGATTAATTAAAAATAAACCAAAGAACAAAGTAACAAATTGCTTTCGGTTAAACCGTCCAGACCATGCAAAAGATAATTTGACGACTTCTATAAATTCATCCACTATCTTAAGCATTTTTTACCACCTTATGGCTTCATCTCTTCTATTTTCTGGCGGTATTCAAGTGATTTATTATAATAGTCTGATGATTTTTGTTTCCAATATCGAGATTGAGCAGTTTCTTGATACGGCATATCTCTTCTTACGAGGTTTGTTATTGATAATACGTTAGCATCGAGGCTGAGAAGATAATATGAAAATGCAGAATACCACATCTTTTCAAAATCCGAATCATCATGGGGCATTTCAATTAAAAGTGCCCGAATATCCATTGCTTTGGATTGATTATAGAATGAAATAGTGGGGGGAGTTATAATATAATCAGTATTGTTGTATAGTGCAGTATAGCCTTCCGAATTGTATATTGCCGAGTATTCCTCATATCTGGTTTGATTCCATCCCACCTTTTCCGCTTGCGGTTGCTGCTTATCAACGCACCCAGAGACCACAAGTAAAACAATCAGGCAAAGGAACAAATATCTTTTTTGAGACATTATTACCACCTTCTTATTACAGTGTCAAAGAATATTTATAACTTCCGAATTTCTCTTCTGTGCCCATTTTCCGCGTAAAAAACGGATGCATGAGAACGTCTATCATTGGTAGAGTAAAAGAGAGGTCTTTCAACCTCCCTCTTCTCGTCAAACCGAACGAACCGATTTCCGGTATTCGGCTTTCTTCTGGCATATCCCGTAGCAGGAAGCAGAATTATCACATCCATAACTCCGCCGGACTTGGTTTCAAGCAGTTATTCGACAATCTTCACGAATTTTGCCAGATGGCGTTTTCGCTTACTCTTTTCAGCGGCTACCTTTCTGGTATTTTACTATCCGATTGTTGTTATCGTGCTATCAACCGCAATCTCTATCCAGATCAGAACCCCTTTGCTGGGTCAGGTTTATTCTTCCATACAGTCGCCCCCTGTACCCTGCGGCACAGGTTCTGTATATCATCAGCCTGTCCTTCATCGCTACTATGGGTTCATCCGACCCCTCTTGACGCATTGGTCTGGCTTTCCCATACAGGTTATACCTCGCCTACCTTTATCCCTTCGGTTGAGTTCATTGATCCAGAAACGAGTTGGGTGTTAATTCAACCCCAGGGAGGACGTTAAGAGGTCTCCCTCGGTCGCACAGGAGAGCATTCGAAACCATCCCTGCCATGACCACCCCATCGCTCACTTCTCTGCTCAAGTTTCCGCCGTGACTGGGGGCGTCACATTACGATAAGGCCACTTCTGGTTCACTTGCTGTTCAGGGCTGTGGTTTCCGATACTTGGGAACTCCGCACCATGCTTCGCAGCATCGCACTTCCCGTTCTCTTCATGAGGGAGCAGACCCTCACGGTGGGATTTTAACCCCGGTGGACAAGTACCGTTACATATTTTTTTTTTGTCCTTGTTGTTCATTCTTTCTTTCCTGTGTTTCGAGGCACGCCAGTAGAGTAAGCAAGAGGTTTTTCAACCTCCTACTCCTCATCAAACCGTACGAACCGATTTCCGGTATACGGCTTTCGTCCGGCGTATCCCTTTGCAGGAGGTGGTATCATCCAGAAGCGAAGAAAGCGAAACCAGCCCCAGCTTAGCGAACTCAGAAGGATGAATCCCGAACACAAGAATTTTCAGAGTCCACCTCTTAGCCTGAAAGCTCCGCAGTCGTCCTCTGATATATCCATCAAGTTCTCCGAACAGCTTCTTCACAGTACCGCCCTTGAAATAGTTCCCCCAACCACGAATAACCGGGTTGATGGACTGTATCACCATTTCAAGGTTCTT
>JAPMTX010000010.1 GCA_026552855.1 Candidatus Methanoperedens sp.
TTCCCGCGTCCTTCTCTTTCGTCTGTCTTATAATTTCAGCCGCTTGCTGCTTGAATCCCTCTAACTTTCCCTCCCGGATCTTCATCCGGGCGCTTACGTGTAGTTTGTTCATTTATTTCACCTCTTTTTTTATGATGGTCTTCAACTCGGACATTGAAATGCCCAGGTCTATTACACCGAATTTGCCCGCGACCCTGAGGATTTCGCCTTCGACAATCTTGATCTCATCGACTTCCAGGGTGCCTCCGAACTCAAATTCCTCCCTGTAGTCGCATCTGATTTTGAGGTCTTTTATCATGTTTGGCTTCAAGGTCACATAGAATGCAAATTCGTGTCCGACCATTTTTGTCACCAGGAGAAAAATGGATTTGGAGATGCTTAAAAAAAATCTGGCACGAATATGGAGTAAGATAACAGGCATGTAACAAAGCTTACACAACTGTAACCAGGAAAAACGATGAAAGTCTATGAGCTATTCACGGAACTGTCTTCAGAAAACAGGCTTGGCATACTCCAAATCCTGAATGAAAAACCAAAGCCATGGAGTGGCTTCCTAACTGTATCAAGCTTGGCATCAAGGCTATTTCAATCCTCTTCTGAAGATTCAGGTCAGTCACATCATCGATCAGGTCCTCGATTGCCTCTGATGGAGCTGGTTTTATCGTCCATAGGACTGCATGCCATTCGCCCGATGCAGTGGAGCTATAGCATCACGACCTGCCCGTTGTCGTTGATGGCTTCTGCTTTACTAAATGTCCCGCCCAGCGTGCCCAGATCCTCCATCCCGCCATTCACCGCTAATCCTAATCTATTTTGATGAGGCGGTCTTAATGTTTAGCGCGCGCAAAATGTTGTAAACAACTAACGCATTCTATAGAGCTTCCAGCCTACCGCTAAGAACCATGCTGCGAACAATATTTGAGAGACCATTATCAGAATGGGTCCGATTGTGTCGGGATATGCGCCAATAATATCGAATACACCAGTAGCGATACCCAGATATGCTATATTCCTTCCGTAGACTCCACGTTTCATCGCCAGACTTACCACAATAGTAGCTCCTCCCAACAAAAGACCAATGGCGTGTAGGCCCCCGTAATAAACGGCAACAACAAGCTCTGCGACGGCTGGGGTATTGACACGTATATTATATACAGTATAGATAAGGCGCCCGTGAACTATGACTAACACGAATATGATTGGTATCGCCACCGCAATTATGCCGCAACCCACCGCCGCCTTGCTTCTGTCTAAGCTAGCGAGACTATAGTAAAGAGCGATTACCCCGGGGACTAAAAACACCCCCGCAAAAAATAAGACCTCACTGGTAAATGCTAACGGAAGTTCTCCCGATGCCCTCCATGCGAGAATTTCCGCTCCAATCGAGGGCGGTGGACCTGCCATAAGGTCTAACAGGTATTTCACTAAGAATAGAATGCCGCTGATAATGAACGAAATCCCCCCGAACGTGTAGATTCCTTTTAGTTCATGAGACATGCTGAGATCTCCTTGGGGTACAGACTGAGTCTGTACCATAGTAGCATTTCGTTAATATGTTTTTAATCTTTTTCCTTGAATATTCTGAAGCAAAACCGGCAATTAGGATCAATGGGAGTATGATCCTAATTAGCCCAATGCCGTTCATTTTGATCATATCTATATTTTTTCTTTATAGTTGATTGTTCATAATTACTTCTTTTCCGATTTCCACTTATTTCAAAAATTGTTGCAGATGTGGTGGGAGACCATTGACCATTACATGGGCTATCAATCCGAGCACCAGAAGTATAACAAGTATTGCAGCAATGGTGATAATCGTTTTCATGTTAATTTTTATCATTTTGTGTCACCTCCTTTCATGTTCACCCGTAAGCCAGAACCTGCTGCACAGGCAATCGAGTTTCGCGCCATGCAGGGTAAGCACTGGCGAAAGTGCCTATGAATATCACGAGGATTAGCCATAATGCCACTGCTATTGGAGGAAAGACATGCTCCAGATCGGTATGGATAAAGATGTGCCCGGCAAAGTTGCCGATGATCACACTGAGCGGTCGCGAAATAACGATGGCAGCAAGCCAGCTCAGGACACTTATAACAATCCCCTCGACAACAACGATCTGCAGCACATCATCGGAGCAAGCGCCTATTGCTCGCATAATACCGAATTCGCGCGCGCGTTCCATCACGTTTATACCCATTGTGGAAGCCAGAGCCAATCCGCCAACAGCGGCTACTAATGCTGCCATTGCCAAGAGGAACATCTGGATGACCACCAGGTGATCTTTTAATACCTGCAATCTTTCGGTACTCGGACTGACAGAAATACGATCCAATCCGACACTGTCAAACTGCTCTTCAAGCTGCCCGGTCAGAGTCCTCAACGCAGCGCCACTGTGCTGGTCAGTCTTGATACGGATGTTTGTGGTCTTATCTTCCATATCCGTAATGCGGGCCAGATAGTCAAGGTTGACATATGCCGAAGCCGCAATATTTTGCCCGCGCTTGCGTGCGCCCAATTCACGTATGATGCCAACCACTGTCCATTCCATTTCCTTATTACCGGTTTTAAACATGATCCGGTCTCCAACTTTGATGCCCTCTACTTCCAGCAGTTCATGGTTGATGACGAGAGCGTTCGTATCGTCCAATCGCAGCCAGCGCCCCTCAATAACTGGGAAGGCGATCATATCGGTCTGTGGCGGCACACCGTTGAGGGTGAAACTGATAGTTGCATCATCAGTATCATCGGATTGTTTGCGTATCGCTACAGTTTGCACCCAGCTTTCCACACTTGAGACACCCGGCACTGCACGAACCGTTTTTTCTACATATGCCGTGGGGTAGGGCTGGCTAAATATCACTTCAATGTCATCGTGGCGGGCAGCCATTGCTATATCGATTGTGTTTGTCCACGAAGCTCCGACATTGATGGCGCTCATGAACGTTGCGCCTCCTACTGCCAGGATACCTATTGTCAGCAGCATGCGTGACCTCTGCCGAAAAGCATTACGCAGCGAAAGCAACAGCGGACGACTAATGCCGCGAATGCCGGATATAAGCGTATCAATTCGGTTTGTACCGAATTGTCCGTTTCCAGTGCCGTAATCGCTAATAGCCTGCTGGACTGTTATCCGGCTGCCCCTGTATACCGGAAAGGCGGCAGCCAGAAGCGGCACAGACAGCCCCACGAAAATCTGGACAGCGTATACCCAGTGCGGGATGAAGTCGCTGGTGATGTTGAAATTCAAGATCTTTGCAGTAAATGCAGCAAATCCCCTGCCGGCCCAGATTCCTGCAGGAATACCAATAACCAGTCCTGCAATGCCAAGCAGCAGCACCGTGCCGAAATAAAGTCCGGCAATCTGGTAAGTCCTTGCCCCGATGACCTTCATTACACCTATCTGTCTTATCTGCTGTGCGAGCAAAGCAGAGATGGTGCTTGCGACAAGCACGCTGCTAAGGATAAGTGCGAGGATGCCGAACGCCTCCAATAAGAACAACAGCGAATCCATCTGGCCGGCTTGCGGATGTTTTCCGGCATTTGGAATTTCTACGAGTGAAACATTGTATCCGCGATCCTCAAGATCATCTTTTACCTGCAAAGCTATGTTGCTGACATCCTTTTTATTTTCAGCAACTATATTCAATTCATTCAAGATGCGTGTCTCGCCGAGCCATTCAAGGGTATTGAGGGTTATGTAGCCGTAAGCGACATTATCTACCCAGCCGGGTGACTGGGCAGGGTCATGGACAATCCCGCTCAAGCGCAGGTCGTGATCCTGCCCATTATTTTGGGTCTGAATCACTACAATGTCACCGACCTGTTTGTTAATCAACGGCAGGGCCGAGCGTTCGATCAGTATTTCCCGGTCAGCGGGCGGCCATTCGCCCCGCTCAAGTGTAAACGTGGACACGCGCAAATCGTCAAAGTCATCGATCACAAATAATAAGAGCCTGCGCCAATCATCCTGTCCGACCTTGATGCGAGCCATGACAACACGCCGCGCCTGGGCATCTGCAACCCCGTTTTGTTTTTCTACATACTCAGCCAACTTCTTATCGGCATTGTCCGTGTACAGGATAGCTGAGGCGGGATTGGTGGCAAGGAAGTTTGCGTCTATTTCGTGGGTTAGAATAGCATAGCCGGTCAGGACCGAGCCGACACCGAAAATCCCGATAGCGATAGCCAGTATTACCAAGAGGGTGCGCGACTTGGATAGCCACATATCACGTAGCACTTTGCGCCAGCGTACACTGATCACAGGGTATCACTTCCGTTTACGACCCGTCCGTCCGCTAATTTGATCACGCTTGAAACCCACGGCGTTATGTCACGTTCATGCGTCACCATCACAATGGTTTTGCCCGACGCTGCAAGTCCTTTGAAAAGCAGTAAAATTGCCTCTGCTGTGCGTGAATCGAGATTGCCGGTCGGCTCATCAGTCAGCAGCAACGCCGGATCGTTCGCCAGTGCCCTTGCAATAGCGGCACGCTGCTGCTGGCCGCCAGAAAGCAGTGCGGGCAGCTTATCAGCCTGCTCCCTGATACCCACCTGTTCCAGAAGGCCAAGCGCCCGCCCCATTCTTTCGCGTGCTGGGATAGCATTGCTAAAATCCATTGGCAGCATCACATTCTCAAGGATGGTCAGTGTGGGTAGAAGCTGGAAGAACTGGAACACGAAACCGACATTGCGCCCGCGCCATTTTGCAAGCTGGTCCTGATCCAGGGTATGGACCGGAGTATCGCCTATCCATATTTCCCCGGATGTCGGGCTGTCAATACCACCCAGCATATTAAGCATGGTCGATTTCCCGCTGCCTGATTTACCGATTATGGCAAGGAACTCACCGGACATCACCTGCAGATCAACTTCCCGAAGGGCATAGAATGTACCTCCCGGACCTTCATGTGTCTTCGTGACCTTGTTCAATCTGATTAGATGCATGATTTAATCACCTCTTTTTTTATGATCTTCCTTAATCACCAAAATAAAAATGGATTTATAATGCTTAAATAAAATCTGGCACGAATCTAAATTTTTTTCCTGCGGTAAAGATAATAAGTGGTCGGAATGATGATTAGAACGGCAACAATCACTGGTGCCATTATGCCATTTTCATTCGGTTTGTGCACATTAAGATTCAATGATTCGGTGACATTTTGCACGCCGAGATCGTCTTCATACTCTATCGCAGCAGAAAATGGAATATTGCCGTCTTTTGCTGTGTAGAATGTAAAAACTCCGGGTTCATCATCATCGGGTTTGATTTTTTTAAGGAATGCAGTTCTTGTTCCTTCAAACGGGACATCAAGGCTGACTTTCACAGATTTCGCCTCGCCCGTTCCTGAATTTTCAATGCGCATATTCACTGTGACAAGGTCACCTTTTACTGGATTTTGCGGTTCGATTTTTAAATATGAAATCGCAAGTTCTGCTTTACCAAGTACGCGGACGCCTGCGAAACTTTTCGAACTTATGTTTTCTCCGTTCTCATCCTTATAATCCATTTTGATGGGGATTGAGTACGATGAAATTTCGGTTTTGTCTTTAACCTGGATAGCGTAGCTCATTTGAATGGATTCTCCTGGATTGAGTCTCTTTATGATCTTTGTATCAGCATCCACAGATACGAAAGGCAGACCGCTCGTGACAGCGCTTACCTGTACTTCTCGTGCCGTACCGGTTCCATCATTTGAGACTGAAAGAGTAATATCAAATTTATCCTTCGGGCTTATGCGCTCAGGATTTATTGTGATGTTAGAAATCATGAGTTGAGGCATTCCTCGCACCATTACCTTGAATGTTTTGTTGGTTTCGCGGAATATGTTGTTGCCAGACCAGTGCGCTCTGAATTCAATATCGTATGAACCGGAAGTTGCGAGAGGATCGACATGCAGCAGATAGGTTTCAGCGACAGCGCCATATTTGATAATACTGCCCTCATCGATAATGCGGTCATTTTCATTTTTAAGTTTAATTGGCGAATCAGGAAGAATCTCAAGCCTTACATTTTCTATATCGCTGAATTGATTATCAAGCCTGACTGACAGTGTTAAATCCTGACCCGGTTCAACAGGCTGGGGTGAGAGTTGATCCAGTACGATTTCAAGTTCAGCGTTAGCAGGAGCAATTATGAATATGAGCGCAAATACTGCAACTATAGTTAATAATGGCTGTTTGTTCATTTATTTTCACCTCTTTTTACGATTTTCTTCAACTCAGACATTGAAATGCCCAGGTCTATTACACCGAATTTGCCCGCGACCCTGAGGATTTCGCCTTCGACCATCTTGATCTCATCGACTTCCAGGGTGCCTCCGAACTCAAATTCCTCCTTGTAGTCGCATCTGATCTTGAGGTCTTTTATCATGTTTGGCTTCAAGGTCACATAGAATGCAAATTCGTGTCCGACCATTTTTTTGTCACCAGGAGAAAAATGGATTTGACAATGCTTAAATAAAATCTGGCACGAATATGGAGTAAGACAACAGGCATGTAACAAAGGTTACACAAATGTAACCAGGAAACATTATGAAAGTCTATGAGCTTTTCACGGAACTGTCCTCAGAAAAAAGGCTTGGTATACTTCAAACCCTTGATGAAAAACCGATGACCTTCACCAGTCTGATCAAAGAAGTTGATATGAACTCGACAGAAGCATCAAGACAATTATCGAGATTAACAGAAGCCCGGCTAATCGAGAAAAAAGGGGACGGGAGATATTATAATACACTCTTCGGGAAACTGGTTTTATCCAGCATATCAGACCTGAACTTCATATCTGAGAAATCAGGATACTTCCTTGAGCATGATACTGCACCGATTCCACTCGATCTTCTAAGACAAATAGACGCTCTATCTAAAGGAGAGATCGTAACAGGTGTCTATAATATTTTAAATACCCACGAAAAATTGAGCAAAAAAGGCCACTTCTGGTACATGTCCGATGATTTTCCCAGGCATCATCTGCCCGATATCGAAAAGAAATTGGAAGAGGGATTGGAAATAAGAGTAATACTTCCAAAATACATGTGCTCTACTAAGCCACTTAGCGCGCCACTTAGCGAAAAAAACAGGAAAAAGATAGAGATCAAAGTATTAGACGAGATCAAAATATCAGTAATCGTTAGCGATAACTTTTCTATGCTCGAATTACCCGGACAGGATGGAAAGATTGACCAAAATACTGCCATCTTCGGCTATGACGACCGATTCAGAGAGTGGTGCAAAAAGCTCTTCCAGTACTACTGGACAAAATGTTATCCTTGTACTTGATATAATAATTCATATATATGAAGTTCATATTTGTGAGATTTCAGGATTGTTTCTGATATCATTCATTCCGTAGATGAGCTTTTCAATTGCCCGTTTTCCATCCAATCGAACTGAACCGTTACATTCACCTCTGTTTTTGGCATGGTCTTCTCTCTTAAATATTCTGAATCAAATTCCATTACCAGCCCTCTGTCCGGAAGCATGTCCCCTCCGACCGGAACATTTTTCCTGACAACTTTATTGTGTGCCACATCTGTAAATATTACTGTGGCGGTCAAATTCTTAGCAACCAGGCTCCCGTCATTCCAGAATGTTCCGTGAACCTTTATGCTTTCCATTTCTGTATTATTTTCTGATGCTCCCTGTGAAATACCGACTTCGCTAACAATATGTACATATTTACTTTTTTGCAGAGGGGCAAACAAAGCCAGTACAATTATTGTACAGACTATCAAGATTGTCAGTGCTGTGAAAATCAATTTCTTCCTTGCGATGTTATCTATATTTGTTGACCTCCTAATTTTATTTTAGCCATTTATTTTGAACATGAATTACCGCATGTATTCTTTTTTTGTCCCTTAACGGCAGCCAACATCATTTCATACGCACATCCATCGCCTCTATCCACTTTTATTGCTTTTGTCGGGCAGTTAAGTTGGCAGGCTCCGCATTCCATACATCCTCTTGGATTCACCAATTGTGCTACCTTTCCATTCGGACTGAATACACCATGGGGACATACTGTGCTGCACATGCCGCAGTTGATGCACAAGTTAGGATCGTATTTCAGAGTGTTTGAAACATACGAATTGAACATATCAAACTCCTCCTAATATTCTCATTGATGTCAAAACAATTACAAGGATAATACCGATTCCAAACATCCCTGCCATTTTTGGTATATAGGTAAATATTTCGCGTTTTACCCCTGTCACAGACGTAAATGTTGTCGATCCTGTAAAATTGAGTGCCAGAAAAGCACTTATTGACGGCATGATCAGCATATAAGTCAGGCCCCATCCATAGCGTAACCACAGGGTTCCATCCGTCATGCCATAAAATGAATTCAGAGCAAATGGTAGTGCCATCAATACTCCTATAAGGAATCCCTTGGTGCTGAAATCAGTAGTTGGTATCCAGGGCAGCAGGATTGGAAATAACACTACCCCTGAGAAGGTGGCTGCAATAACAGCGGCTGACGCTGTGTAATTCCCGATAAGTGCTATAATTGCGGATGCGATCAATACAGGAATCAAAATATATATCATCTCGATAGGTAGGAGGACAATCCTATCAGAGAGAGTAAATCGCACGCGGCGCATTTCTTCGGTAGCCTTGTGTGTTTTAAGGTATTCTGGCAGGTCGGCTGCTCTCACCGGACCGAATTCGACTTTGAATCCAGAGCGTGCTCTGACCTCCCGTGCATCCACTCCTGTTGCACCCAACTGAGGAACAATCAGTGTCCGGTGGTTGACAACATCATTAAGTCCAACAGCTTCGATCCGGTGTACCAGTTCATCAGTTCCAAATGTTCCCTTACCTGCCGCACACCAGACATTGATACCCTTTGTATCAAGCACAAGGATATAGCAATCATTACCATGCAATGCGGATCTTAAGGCATCAAAGCTGAGTGTATAATTTGCACTGACAAAAACAGGCGACTCTTTTGTGGGCTTTCCTATGGTGTAAAGCCCGGGTTCTATTAGATGCTGTCCACGTTTCACACCCAGGCGTGCCATCAAATGATCCCAGCGATTTGCAAGTGAGATGCCACTAGATGTGGATCTAATAGCGGGATATCCAGTTTCGTTCAGTAACGATGCTGTCTCAGATATATTGCTTGAAGAACCGCAACATGACCCTGTCTTAACAATTTCTTTTGTTATTGTTTCAGTCTGGTTTTTCAATACATTTTTCATAATTCTATCTCAACCATTTCACTTCAGGCTCAGTTCTTCTAGGCATTACGGTTTTACCCTGTGGATATCCGAATATCAATGGAGCAACCGCTTTATACCCAAGGGGCGCGCCAAGCTCTTTCAGTATCTTTTCATCCATAAGCGCTGGCAGCGCAAGCCCTATCCAGCAGCTGCCGATTCCTCTGGAATGTGCTACAAGCATCATGTTCTGTGCAGCCATCGCGCAGTCCCAATCGGCAGTCACTGATTTTTTATTTCCAAGGATTATTACAAGCAAAGGAGCATTGTGAAACAAGTTTGTGCCCTTTGTTTTGAGAAAAGAAATGAAATCGGGTGCTTTATTGGGATTATTTACAATCTGTTCGGCAAGCGGGATCATCGCCTTTTTACCGCTTTCAGAGAGCTTTTGAATTACTTCTTTGTTTTGTATCACTAAAAAGCTCCATGGCTGCATATTGGAACCCGACGGGGCGTATCTTGCGCAGTCTATCAGGAATTTTATATCCTCATCCGATACGGGATCTTCTTTATAATCCCGTACACTTCGCCTTGTCTTGATAATTTCAATTATGTCTTTCAAAATAACACATCCTTATTTCCTGTCTTTTTGTCAGTTTACAACTCCCTGTTCAACGACATTCCACGGATTTTTCAGTTTTAATCTTATCTTCACAACCTTTTCCCAGAATTCTGTCATAAACTTCACTCCAGGATAACTGCGAACCGGCAGCCACGAACATGGCACATACTACAGCTTCTGCTATCATCTCATCTGTTGCACCTTGTTTCTTTGCCCGCTCTGCATGTATCTGTGTACAACGCTCACATCTCATAAGCGTGGACGCGGCTACAGATATGAGTTCTTTTGTACGCTGATCGAGTGCACCTTCTTTATAGACCGAATTTCTAAGCTCTGAGAATGCTTTAGCAACCTCAGGTGTTTTTTCATTAAACCATGACAATTTTATTCCTCCTTATTTTTTATTGTTCATATTTGCTCCTATCTCGGTTTCCACTTACGGCATCAATTGTCGTAGATGCGATACCGCCATGCATCCTCGTCCTCACTCAAGGCCTTGAAGGAAGGAATACACCTTTATTTCAACATCCGGCATCATTGTCCTCGCCCCTTCCAGAAGTTGTGGCGACGGGTCACCATACAACACAACCGTATGATCATAGGCAAATTCCTCAAAGAGTCTTCCCAAAGCTTTTCGAAGGTTGTGCTTATGCTCTGCCAGAGCCTCCGAGCTCTCATAGACCTCGCGAATTTCGCACTCGGTCTGGTCACTGTTAAGAAACCAGTCGTACTGGAGCGTTCCCGTGTCCTTCTCTTTCGTCTGCCTTATACATTCAGCCGCTTGCTGCTTGAATCCCTCTAACTTACCCTCCCGGATCTTCATCCGGGCGCTTACGTGTAGTTTGTTCATTTATTTTCACCTCTTTTTTTTACGATCTTCTTCAACTCAGACATTGGTATGCCCAGGTTTATTACACCGAATTTGCCCGCGACCCTGAGGATTTCGCCTTCGACCATCTTGATCTCATCGACTTCCAGGGTGCCTCCGAACTCAAATTCCTCCTTGTAGTCGCATCTGATTTTGAGGTCTTTTATCATGTTTGGCTTCAGGGTCACATAGAATGCAAATTCGTGTCCGACCA
>JAPMTX010000011.1 GCA_026552855.1 Candidatus Methanoperedens sp.
AAAGTGCGGGCTCGGGACATGTGGAATCTTATAACAACAATGGCGTGGAGAACTGGCGACCCCGGTGTCGTTTTCATCGACGAGATCAACAGGCACAATCCCACGCCGCACATAGGGATGATGGAGAGCACGAACCCGTGCGGAGAGTTGCCTCTATTACCCTACGAATCCTGCAACCTGGGTTCGATAAACCTTGCAAAGATGGTGAAGAACGGTTCAATTGACTGGGAGAAATTCGAGAGGACCATACCTACAGCAGTCAAGTTCCTCGATAATGTGATAGATGTCAATAAATATCCTCTGTTCGAGATAGAGAAGATCACACTTGCGAACAGGAAAATAGGTCTTGGCGTGATGGGTTTCGCTGATATGCTCGTGCAGCTCGGGATCCCTTATGACTCCGAGGAGGCATTGAGGACGGGCGAAGAGATAATGAGGTTCCTTGAGGAAAAATCCCATGCAGCATCCGAGAGACTGGCACAGGTGCGCGGGGCGTTCCCCAATTTCGAGAGCAGCATATACAAAAAGCCCATACGCAACGCAACCGTGACCACAATCGCGCCCACGGGCACAATCAGCATCATAGCAGGATGCTCAAGCGGCATCGAGCCGCTGTTCGCGGTCTCCTTCGTGCGCAACGTGCTTGAGGGAACAAAGCTGCTTGAAGTGAACCCGTATTTTGAGGCTGTGGCAAAGGAGCGGGGCTTCTACAGCGAGGAGCTGATGATGAAGATAGCAAAACAGGGGACACTTGCAGGCATAGACGAGGTGCCCCAAGACGTGAAGCGCGTGTTCGTGACCGCTTTTGATATCGCGCCGCAGTGGCATGTGAGGATGCAGGCTGCTTTCCAGAAATACTGCGATAACGCGGTCTCAAAGACAATCAATTTCCCGCAGGACGTGGACATAAAGGAAGTAGAGAAAGCGTACATGCTCGCCTATGAACTGAAATGCAAAGGGATCACGGTCTACAGGTACGGCAGCAAGACTGAGCAGGTACTGTACCTTGGGGACATTACTGAGAAGTACGTATCCGCGGATCCTGAATATGCTGGCGGATGCGCTGCGCCCGTATGTCCTGTTTAGAACTACATCAGGATTTGTATATATCAGCCGTAAGTTTTATAATAAATGGGATTGTTTAAAGGATAGTGGGCAGGTTACAATCTCTTTTACACCACCACCAAATCGGTAACCTGCCTCCTATTAATTTTCTGGCTTTTAATATGCGACCGTGTCCGCTGTACATAGTAGCATTATTAAATATGCAGTTGTAATCTGAGTAGCACTGAAGTAGTATCTTTTTACAATATTTGAAGCCTCCCGCTGCTGATGGAGTTGTTTTTATATGGTTGGAGGTATAGAAACTGAATAAAAAAGATGCATGCCCAGACCCGGACTTGAACCGGGGACATCTGCGTCTTCAGCGCAGCGCTCTCCCAGGCTGAGCTATCTGGGCACACAGGGTGCTAATCGCCGGCATTGTATATCTATTCTTCGCCTGCCTGGATTGAGTTCCGAAATACGGCTGAGAATAGAAAAACCTTTCGATATCCCAAGACTTAATATAAATAATGCCAATAAAGTCTTCGAAGGTGACTGAATGAACGATTTCCTGGAGAAACTGCTGAGGATAAGGTCAGGATTTTTTAGACGTATGCAGTTACTTTTTATCCTCGACCTGATTGCTATATTCAGCATCTTTTATTCTGCCTTCAAAGTCTTAAACGTAGAATATTTTTTAAGTAAATATGCTTTAAACATACCTGTCTATATTATCCCTCCAGCCCTTGCATTTATAATCGCGATCACCTTAGCCCTGCTGCTGCACAAAAAGGACAGGAAAATAAACGTACCCCTTTTGATCGAAAGAAAATATCCAGAATTGAAAGAGAAGCTCAGGACTGCCTGTGATAACCGGAACGAGGAAAACGTAATCGTGGATTCCCTGAAGAGCCAGGTCTCAGATGCACTGAATAACGTCTCATCTTCGCAGGTAATAGCCAGAGGCAAGGTGCTCGCAAAGCTCCTGATCACTATCCTTTTCATTGCAGGTACGGTCACCATCTCACAGAACCCGGATAAGTACAGGATCCCTCCCGAAACGATCACTAATTTCACAAACGCAGTAACAGGCAATACAGGAGAGGAGACAAACATGACCATTGATGTCGGGAGCCGCCCTGAGGACCAGACAGGCGCAGATAAAAACGGAAGCGGGAACATACGCGGCAACCCCAAGATCGCATCCCTTGAGGGCAAGGATGTAGACCTTACTATTTTTGAGGGCGTTGGACCGGGCTATAACGTAAAAGAAGTCAGCCAGGAGCAGAACCCGTTTACAAGATCGCCGCCGTTCCCTGCTGATGCACTGGGCTCCAATGTCTCGGACGGAGGGTACAGCACCCTTATGAAAAAGACGGCAGATGAGAAGAAATTAATTGAAGATTATGCAGTTAAACGGAGTTAGAAACGAGGTTAAAAAACATGAGTAATGAGACATTTTCAAGCTCAAACAGGATTTTTAAGGAGCTTTTCGATGAGATTGGGAAGGTCATTGTGGGGCAGCGTGAAGCGGTCGAGCAGATGCTTATCGCCATCCTCTGCAACAGCCACGCGCTCGTTGAGAGCAACCCCGGTCTTGCAAAGACGCTTACCATAAGCACGATCTCAAAAGCGCTTGACCTGAAATTCAACAGGATACAATGCACACCCGACCTTATGCCCTCGGACATCACGGGCACGTACATTATCGAGGACGTGGGTGGAAAGAAGCAGTTCCGATTCGAACCCGGACCGGTGTTTGCAAATATCGTGCTGGCGGATGAGATAAACAGAGCCTCGCCAAAGACGCAGAGCGCGCTGCTTGAAGCCATGCAGGAAAAGCAGGTCACTGTCGGGAACAAGACCTATCCGCTGGACAAACCTTTCTTTATCCTCGCCACACAGAACCCCATCGAGATGGAAGGGACATATCCCCTGCCTGAAGCGCAGCTTGACAGGTTCCTGCTAAAGATCCTGATGGATTACCCCTCGGTTGAGGATGAGAACGAAATCGTGAACAGGTACACTCGCAATATCATTCCTTCGGTTGAGCGCGTGGTATCAAAGAACGAAGTGCTTGAACTCCAGAGGCTCACGCGCGATGTTCCCATTGCCGAGGATATAAAGAACCGGGCTATCAGCATAGTGATGGCAACGCGGACGAAGGGAGAACATATCGAGTACGGCGCATCCCCGCGCGCTTCAATTGGCATCATCCTGGCTGCAAAAGCAAGGGCTCTGATGCGCGGTCGAAATTACGTGAGCGAAGAGGATATCGATGCAATGGCTTATCCTGTACTGCGGCACCGCGTCATTCTCACATTCGAGTCAGAAAGGAAAGGCATGACCACAGACCAGGTGGTTTCGGATATCCTGAAAAACGTGAAATAGATGGGTGTATCGAGACGCTGTAATGTAAAAACACAGAGTATGGAAGAGATCACTTATGTCAAATGTAGATGAGCAGCTTCTTTTTACCCCAGGGTTAAAGTATTCGGAAATAAAGTGGGATAATGATGACGCTTTAATAGAAGCATTCAAAGATAGAGTTAAAGGATTTTACTTAGACCCAGCCAAATGCTTGAACGATTCTGAAAAATATGCGTTTGCGACAGGTGTATTATGTGTATCAACAATTGACTTACTTGCCTGTATAACAATATCTTGTAATTCTAGGACGGTTGGGATGAGATTTAAACAATGGCTAAAAGAACACATAACTGCGTTTGATAATTCCGATCCAAACAGTGATATACTGGCTGATAAATTTTATGATGAGTTTCGTAATGGTCTTGTGCATGAAGGACGAATCAAAAATGTGGGGCAATTTTCATATGATAAAAAAGAAGAATTAGTCCATATATTGAAGGAGATGAATTTGTTTAGCTGGGATGAAATTCCAGGAAACGATGATGAAAAACTCTTAGATTTTGTAAATCGGTTTTATGGAATTGATTGGGTAGAAAAGCCTGTGATTGAAAAAATAAACGGCGGTAAGATTATATGCATATCCACAAAAAAGAACCATATTTCATTAAAACTTGAGGTTGAAAAAAATAAGGCAATTCTAAAAATCAACGAGCTAAGGGATAAAAAAGATCCTGAATTATTTACTGAAATACTCGACGTGAAGAAAGAAAGTGGTAGGCTAAACATCTACAAAGTAATAATTTCAGTTAATCCAGGCATTCTTCTAGAAGAAGTAAATAATGCCTTTAATAATTATATAAACAAGGTTAAAAGTGATAGTTCTGAATTTTCTAAACTTAAGACGTATTTGAAAAGATTTAAAGGGGAAATCGAATATGCAAATAGCCGTTGGTTTCAAAATTATAATAAGCCGCAGATAAACGCAGATGAACGCAGATTTGTTCATCGGGTACGTTTGCGATTAATCGACCACCTTACACCGCAAAGGACGCAAAGAGCGCAAAGCATAACTGCAATGTTCTTTGCGTCCTTTGCGTTCTTTGCGGTGAGGTTTTTGCAGAATCCTAACAGATTGCTGGATACTAAGAGCCTATCCGAAAAATCAATCAATAGTATATTTACGAATGAACCACAGAGAACACGGAGAGCACGGAGATTTTTTAAAAGTGTCTCTGTGTTCTCTGTGCTCTCTGTGGTTAATAATCTTCAATCAAAAAAGTGAAATAAATGATAGATACATCTTTCTTCAAGGAGCTTGACCGCTTCTCGTTCATGGTGCGAAAACGCGTATCCACTGCATACAGCGGAAGCCGCCGCTCGATACTGAAAGGCAGGGGCATGGAGCCCGTAAGCTACCGTGAATACACTCCGGGGGATGATTTCAAGATAATAGACTGGAAGGTGTACGGGCGCACGGAGAAGCTCTATGTCAAGGAATTCGAGGAAGAGAAGAGCCTGACAACCCATATCCTCCTTGACACCAGCAAGAGCATGGATTTCCGTACAAAATTCGATTATGCGGCTATGCTCGCCCTCGGTTTTGCCTATCTTGTGACCAAGGATAACGAAAAGTTCGGGGTATCCACGTTCGGAGAGGAGATAAACATCATAAAACCCAAACGAGGAAGAAAATACCTCTCGCAGACAATCGATCTTCTCAACAGCACCGAACTTTCGGGCAAGACAAGGTTCGATTACTGCATGGAGAAGTATGCCAGTATAATCAAGTCAAGGTCGCTTGTAATAATCATTTCGGACTTCATGGCTGATGCGAACGCTATCAAGAACGCTGTATTCAGGCTCGGCAACAACGAGTTAGTACTTATCCAGGTGCTTGACCCTGTGGAGAAGAACCTTGACCTGGGCGGGGAGGCGCGGCTCATCGACCTTGAGACTGATACTAAATTGGATATCTATACAAGCCCAAGGCTTCGGGCTGAGTACCAGAAGCGCCTGAACGAACATATCGCGAAGATAAAAGAGACATGCCTCCAGGTAGGGGCTGATTTTATCACCGTGACTACGGATAGACCTGTCTTTGACGCCATATTCGAGGTCGTAAGCCAGAGGGATGTAAAGCTTAAGAAATAGAGGATAAAGATGGTCGATATATCGAATTTATTTGGAACCGCAGTGCAATTCGCAAACCAGGCGGGGCTCTACGCGCTCCTTTCCATTATCCCGCTTATAATAATCTACTTGCTGCGCCCGAGACCCCTCAAGATCAAGATCCCATCGCTGATGTTCCTGATGGACATAGAGAGGAAGAAGCGGCTCAACATTTTCAGGAAATTCCTCAAGGATCCCCTGTTTCTTATCCAGTTGCTCGTGCTCACGCTGGTCTCGCTTGCTGTGGCTGCTCCGTTCATTATGGCGAACGAGGAGGCGGGAGGAGGGCATACCGTGATAATACTCGATGCCTCTGCGAGCATGCAGGCTGACGGGAAATTCGAGAAAGCGGTCGAGCAGGCTGATAAATTCCTGAGTTCAAGGAACACGCTCATCCTTGCCGAGAACAAGCAGGTGATGGTAATGAAAGAGGCTCCCTCAAGCAGCGCCAGAGACGCTCTGAAGAAGCTTAAGGCAAAAGCCACGTCCGCCGACCTCTCAAGCGCCATCCTCCTCGGCAGGCGGCTGCTTCCTGAGGGGGGGAGGATCGTGGTCCTTTCTGACTTTGCAAGCTGGAGCGGGGATGACCCGATGGTAGCAAAGGAGCTGGCTCAGGCGAACGGTATCAGTGTGGATTTTGTAACGATCAGCGGAAGAACTGACAACATCGGCATCATAGACGGCTGGTCTGAGGGCGGGGATTACAAGCTCATTATCAGGAACTTTAACAAAGAACCGGCGGATATCAAGATCGATGTTACTACAGACGGTACGAATATACTATCAAGCCCCCTGAGCCTGAGGGGACAATCGAACGAATACTTTACTATCAGTAATCTGAACCCGGGAACAACAAAGATCTCCATAAATGCGAACGATGCCCTTTCCGTGGATAACGATGCATATGTCATAATCCCAAAATCGGTAGAGCGGAACCTGCTGTATATCACGGATAACCCAAAATCGCCGTCGCTTGTGGCTCTGGGTCTTGTTCCCTATACAAAGATAGAGATAGCAGGCACGAAGGGAGCGCCCTCGTTCTCAGGGAAATCCATCGTCTTTGTTAGTTCTCCCCTGTCGCCTGAAGCGGCAAAGAGCCTATCTGATTACGTTAAGGGTGGAGGGAATGCTGTGGTGATAGCGTCCCCGGGGCTTGCGGATATGGATATGCTGCCCGTCGAGCTGGGCCCGGTCTCGAACAAGACATCCCTGAACATTTTACAGGCGAACAGGATGACAGAGGGCATCAGCCTCGATAAGGTAGACGTTAAGAAACATTTCAAAGCCACACTAAAAGGCGGAGCGGTCGCGCTCGTTGAAGGAGGCGATAAATCCGTGATGCTCGCTTTCTGGAGGTTCGGGCGCGGTACGGTTATCTATTCAGGGCTGGCTGAACCTCAGGGAGGCAATATCTATGACCCCCTCAACGAGAACGTCTGGAACGATTTCCACGCGCTTCCCGAATATCCGCTTTTCTGGAAACAGACGATGGAATTGATAAGCGGAAGCCTGGATATGAGCGAATACAACGCAAAGACGGGGCAGTCTATCAAACTCCCCTCGCGCCAGACCATAAAGACGCCGGGCGACAGCGTTACGACCGACACCCTGCTGCTTGACGAGGTGGGGATATACGAACTCCCGAATAAAGACGTGGCAGTAAATCTCTATGACGAGAAGGAATCGAACCTTGCGGGCAGCTCAGGCGCAGCTTCAGGTACACCCGCAGCAGGGAGTGAAGTACAGAGCGGTGGTATCCAGATAGTACGCGCTCCAAAGTACCTTGATATCTACCTCATAATCGCAGCCATGTTCCTTGTATTCCTTGAGCTGTATTACCTGCGCTGGAGGGGGGAACTGTAATGGACTTCGCGAGTCCTCTCCTCCTCCTGCTCATAAGCCCTGTAGTACTTGCAGGGTGGTTCTCTATCCGCAGGGGCGTCTCAAAATATCTGATAATTTCACGCGTGGTAATCCTGAGCCTCCTGATAGTAGCGCTGGCTTCGCCATACACGCTCGGAACTAACACGATAAAGGACGATTTGCCCAGGATCACGGTCATTACCGACCAGACGATGAGTATGGACCTGTTCGATAAGGATACAGGCAAGAAGGTGTTCGAAGCCCTGAGAACAAAAACCTCCACTACCCAGAGGCAGTTCGCCGGGATAAGCTCGCCGATAGGGGATGAGGTTATCCAGGCTGCGGACAACAACAACCTCGTGCTCGTGAGCGACGGGAACAACAACTACGGTAAAGACCTGTTCGATGCCATCTCTTTAGTCTCCCGCACAGGCACGCGCGTATTCGCCGTACAGCAGAAACCTTTACATAACGATGCCAGCGTCGAGATAGAGAGCCCCAAGAACCTTATCATGGGGAACCCGAATGAGTTCAATATCGTGGTCAGGCAGGCAGGGGATACGACAAGCTACAGGCTGGATGTGGAGATAGACGGTAAGACAGAGGATAGTGAGATAATCACCCAGACCGAGCGAAATAAAGAATTCAGAATCTCGTATACCTTCAATTCTCTTGGAACGCATGGAGTGAAAGCTACCATAACGCCAAGCAGCGAGGACAGGTTCGATATCAACAACGAGTTCTATAAATCGGTTTTCGTGGTACCCAAGCCCAAGGTGCTTGTGGTCATGGACGAAAGCCTGCTTTCAGTAACGCGCGAATCTGAACTGCCGCCCCTTCACCAGATTATCAACCGCATGTATGATGCCAAGACCGCAAGCACGTTGCCAGACGACCTGATGCCCTACAAAGCTGTGATAATAGATAATAAGGGCGCAGCCCAGCTTGGAGTGGAGAATCTTAAAACGTTCGTGAGCAACGGCGGGGGACTTGTAGTGGTGGGAGGAGAGGCTTCGTATGACAGGGGGAATTACAACAATTCACCAGGTGAAGCTATCCTGCCTGTGATCTCAAGGGCGGGGGAATACAGGGGCGGGAATAGCATTGTTATAGTTATTGATACTTCTGGCAGTACAAACGCCGGATCAGGTCCCGATGCGCTTTCAGCCTACCCTGAGATTAACGCGAATGCCAGGCATATAGTGGACAAAATAGAGCCTGGAGGAAATATTGGCGCTATTGCATTTGGAGGAAAAATCGGAAGAATTGATATAAGATTGGTCTCAAGCTCTGCAGATAAGGATAAATTAAAGGGAGAGATTGAGAAATTTTATCCCGGCGATGATAACAACCCGACCAACCTGGGTGAGGCTTTAAATGAGGCTAAGAAGATGCTTGACTCTGTAAGCGGGACAAAATCAATCATTGTTCTATCAGACGGTCTTATTAATCCTAATGAAGGATTTGCACAGGCTGGTGAGATTGTTAAGCAGAATATACAGATACGCTTTGTTCAGGTGACTCCAAGCATTGGACAGGCGCCCCAACCGAATGACGAGTATGAGAGATTAGCAGAAAGTATCGGGACTAAGGTTGAAGTTTTGATTAAAGATCAACGTTTGAAAATAACTACGGAAGAACCTTCCACTACCTCTGCTCCAACCCCCACCCCAACCCCTTCAATCCACGAATACCCACTCGCAGCAGTGGATGCCAGCCATTTCATCACAAGATACGCCAATATCAGCGCAGTCGTGACCGGGTACAATGATGTCATGCCAAAACTCGGCTCTTCCCTGCTTGTAGCCACGATGCGCGGCAAACCCATCCTCACTACATGGGGCTTTGGTCTGGGCAGGGTTGCTTCGTTCACTACAGATAACGGCGCACAGTGGTCGGGCGGGGAATCCGGCGTGTACCGCGGCGATAACTCGCGCCTCATCTCGTCGATGATCAACTGGGCAATCGGAGACCCGAGACCCACGGGGAATGTTGTGGTACAGGCTGAGGATATCTGGGCAGGTACTCCCGGAAAGGTAATTATCACTTCTACCGCTTCCGGCACCTTACCCGCAGTCAAACTGGATGGGACACAGCTTGACCTCTCCCGCACTGGACCTTCCACGTACGAGACCTCGATAAGCCCTGAGAAAACAGGGTTCCACGACCTTTCAGGGTACGGCATAGCTGTGAACTACCCGCTTGAGTACAGGGAGGTGGGGTTCAACAATGAGAAATTCAAGAGCGCGATTGAATCGAACGGAGGGCGCGTTTATAATGAAGACGAAGTGGAGGGGCTGATGCTTCTTGATATCAAGGAGAAGTCGGTAAGGACGGTGGAGGAGCCAAAGAGCGAGAAAGAGCCTTTCCTCCTTGCGGCGCTTGCACTGTTCTTGATCGAGGTGATAATCAGGAGGATGAAGGACTACAGTAAAGATAGACCGCAGATAGAGGACAATCTTCCGAGAGCCGCGCCTGCTGTTGAAGCTGAGGCTGCTGAATGAAAAGGCTTGAAGAACAGAACACGGATGACATGGATTGGACGGATTTTCACGGATAATTGTAATCCGTGGGATCCGTGTCATCCGTGTTCTATCGCCTTTCTCCTGCCAGGCGTATAGATTTTAGATATTTCTCCGGTTTCTGCGAAAAGTTTTTTGCGTTCTCAAAAAGGCTGTCAATAAACTCTGCCTGCTGTTTGCTCCATACCTCGTTTGGCACAGATTTGACCCACCGGGTATAAAAACGAAGGAATCTCAATCTCTCTGCCAGGTTTTTTTCCTTATCAAACTTCAATTCCATAATCGGTACCGCTAACCTTTAATAACTTCATATATTGCTTTAGTTTTACTTTATCAAGATGCTCAAGGAAGATATCGTATAAATAAACTGCATCCTCTATATCCTTATCACTACTGAGGTAAAGTTTGAAAGCTATCTGAAGTTCCACAGGTGATATGTTGATGCTGTCCTTACCTATTTCAACTACGTTATGCTCTCTCAGGGAGGTTCTATCAAGATCGCTTTTGATAAACTTAATCTCCATATTCGGGATTACGGTATCTTTTGCGGCAATGCGGATTGCAAGCCCTTCCTCAAGCATACCATAGAGTTCTACCGGGCTTTCTGCATTTAAGAACCAGTAATTTTTCCCTTTTAGCTCATTGTAGAATTTGATAAAGGCTTCCATGTCGAGTCTCTTGATGAGTATATCAATATCTTCAGTCCCGCGCGACCGCCCGAAGAGTATAGATACGTAACCGCTGACAACAACATAATCTACATACTTACTGATGTTCACACAGCCAACCTAAAGGTGATAGTCTTTTATTTCTAGAAATCCACCTCCTTTAATGTTGCAAAGTGGAGGTGGATTTCTTTGGACCTATTAATCCTATTACTA
>JAPMTX010000107.1 GCA_026552855.1 Candidatus Methanoperedens sp.
ACGAGCTGCTCCATCGAAGCTGCCTGCTTCTCAGCAGCGGCTGAGGCTTCTTCCGTGCCTGCCGCAGATTCCTCGCTGATGGCTGAGACTTCCTCGATAGAGGATGTGACCTCCTCGACAGATGCTGATTGCTCCTGTGCTGCAGCAGCTATCTCCTGTACCATCGTAGCCACGCTCCCGGCAGACTGCACTATCATATTGATTGATGATACCGTCGTTTCAATGGTCTTTGCGCCCTCTCCGACTGTTTTAGTGCCTATATCCATGCTCTCTACGGCTCTCTTTGTCCCCTGCTGTATCTCTTTTATGAGTTCGGTGATCTGGTTGGCTGCGCCTCTTGATTCTTCAGCAAGCTTTCTTACCTCGTCAGCGACCACAGCAAAACCCCTGCCGTGTTCTCCTGCGCGTGCGGCTTCTATGGCTGCGTTGAGCGCAAGGAGGTTCGTCTGGTCAGCGATGGTGGTAATTACACCGATGATCTCACCGATCTTCTGGGATTTGCTATCAAGCTCCTTTATTACACCGGCTGAATTATCAACCGTTGATTGTATCTCCGTCATCTTCTGGGCAACTTCGCCTGATATCTTGCCGACCTCCTGGGCGGTCTTATTGGCATTATTGGCGCCTTCAGCAGCTTTCTGGGAATTCACTGAGACCTGCTGAACGCTCTCTGACATCTCTCTCATGGTGCGGCTGATCTCAGCCATCTTCATAGCCTGCTGGCTCACTCCCTTTGCTATATCCTGTGTTGTACCTGATATCTGATCTACTGAAGCTTTCATCTCCTCACTTGATGCTGAGAGGTCCTGGGCTGTTGAGGAAACGCTCATTGCAGAACCCTGCACCTTAGAGAGAACGCCTTTTAAGCTCTCAGCCATCATCTGGATAGCCGCAGAAAGCTGTCCAATCTCGTCTTTTGATTCGCTCTTCACCTCTACCGTGAGGTCGCCTGCCGCTACCTTATTGGAAGCTTGGAGCATGCTGTCAACCGGCCTGGTGACTGAACGGGAGATATAGAACCCTATACTGAACCCAAGGACAGCAGCAAAAATACTTACAGAAATAATCAACAGCGTGGAGTTCCGTCCTGTCGCTGCAGCATTCTCTTCGGCTTCCTTCATCCGGGCTGTCTGGATGCTATTGAATTCTTCCAGAGCTTTATTCAATTGCATTCTTGATTGGTCATATTTATCCATAGCAGCCATCACATCATTTCTCTTCCCGTGGCAAAATTCATCGCCGCAATCTTTTTTATTGTATTTGGTTAATGAAGCCATCACTTCGGGATTTTTCCTGATGTTAGCGTTTGCTGCAGTTATCCAGAGTTGTTCCCCGTTCTGGACAAAGTTATTATGCAGCTTTTCAATATTCTCTACGTTCTGTTTTTCCTCCTCGGTCAGATCCATGGATTTTATCCTGGATATCGATTCGTCATAATTTTTATAAGCTGAATTAAGCCCCTCCCTGGATTCCGCATACGTAATAACATGTTCGTCAATTGCATTACTCGCATCTATGTTAGAGGATTTCATATCCTTAACAGTAGTTGACTTAACAAAATGGTCCTGGGTGATCACATTGAGTTCTTTATTTATTTTAGCGATACCGCTATATCCTACAAATCCTACTATTCCGAGAAGTATCACGACAACGATAAATCCGCCTACCAGCTTCTTGCTTAATGATATGTCCATTAATCTGACCATACAGTTCTCCAGTCTACAAAATTGATTAAAAGTGTGAAACAAGTTAAAATATAAAAATTATTACATATTTGCTGCCTCAGCCGCTACTGCATCTGTGGATATGTTCTGGATACTGTGCAGTTCTTTTGCGCTCAGTATCTTATCCAGGTTGAGAAGGATGAGCAGCCTGTTATCGAGCTTGCCCACGCCCATGACATACTCGGTACCTATCTTATCGGCGATCACGGCAGGCGCAGGTTCCACGCTCTTCTCAGGGAGGCGGATGACCTCGCTCACAGAATCGACCACGAAGCCCATCACCGTGTCGCCTATGCTTCCGACAATGATGCGCGTGTTCTCATCCTGCTCCTTGCTCGCCATGCCCAGCACCACGTTCAGGTTTATAACCACTATGATCCTGCCGCGCAGGTTGATTATTCCCCTTATGTATTCAGGCGCCTG
>JAPMTX010000012.1 GCA_026552855.1 Candidatus Methanoperedens sp.
GTATGCATTTCGGGGATACGGAATCCGCCCTCCGCCGCTCGGAGAAGCTTATCGGCACCAGGATAGCTGAGCATGAGGAACTTGTGCGCTCCATAGGACACGAACGCGCGCTCAGGCATATATACTCAGGCGTGGTACACTTCGGGCTCGTAAAAAAAGTGACGCCCAGGACTGTTGTTCTGGAACGCAGCGGAAAAACGATTGAACTTCTAATAGAGAACGTACGGCTGCTGAACGAGCAGGAATCGGTCAAGTGGAGGATGGAATCCTTGCGGAACGCAACGCGTGATATCTCGGCTTTCATTCCACAGGGCTCAGACCCGGATGTTATAAAAAACGTGATAAGCAAATCAGACGGGGTGATCTGCGCCGAGATAATCGATATATATAACAAACAGAATACTACAAGCGCCACTTATCGGGTAACGATATTTGGAGACCGCGATGCAGCTAATATCCAGGAAAGTATAGAGGCTCTTCTTAAGGGGATCGGCTGCACCATCAGATAGGATTAAGTTGATATATATCACATCAGCCTCAGCATCGTAATCTATCCAAATATCTTTTCAAGCATAATCCCCTCATTACCCGGTCAGCCCCAGAGTAACAAAAACGCCTACAGTAAACCCTACCAGGAAAAATAATATTGGCAGTAGGTATCGCATCATATATTTGATCTTTTTTTCTTCGGGTATTCCGTCCATAATTAACGTCTCCCATTTCTGAATTGTTTAGAATCATATACGATATCTTCTTTTGCCCCGCAATTATAACAGGAGATGTAACCAGAACGCTCCTCTCCTTTCCTGGCTATGAACAAAGAACCGCATAAGGGACATTCTACCGGTAAATTCATCTTCCATTGATGGTTCTTATTCCAGTGCGTAAAACCTGTGCTGCGGTTTTTATTTAATAGATCTCTCAATGCTATTCTTACAGTACGGTATCCGATATCATCAAAATCTTTAATATCCAAATCTTTGATAACCCGCTGATGCCAGTGCCGGAGCGTTCCCTCTGTGGATTTACAAATATCGGCTATTTCAGCCTGCGTTCTCATCTCCCCTGCAAGAAGCGCGCCCATATATAAAAAGGCAGGGATTAAGTATTTCCCGCTTCCGTAATGCTGCAGATCGTATGTTTTTTTAAGATACGTCTGTGCTATGATGCTGGTTAATTGCATCGCGCATCTGCTCAGACCTAAGGCTCTGCCGTATTCCTCTATAGATCTGATATTCGGACATACAAACACCCGGCACGCTTTTATTTTTAAATCTCTGGCTGTTATCTCCCCGCTCATAAAAATCAAGACTGTAAAGATATTTCCTTAGCCTTCTCTAAAAACGTTCTTCCCTTATCTGTTATTACGTATTTTTTCTTTTCTCTCTCCAGCAGTCCGTTCTTTATTAAGAGATCCAGGTACTTCCCTGTAAGATTAAAATTTAAATTCGTTTTATATACAATTCGTGTTTTGTTCTGTTGCTCTTTGCATACGTTCAGAATATCTGTAATTATGTCTATTCTGCCTCGATTCATGCTTATTCCCTGCCGGTAGAATCTGACTGCCTGAGAAGCCCGCTTTCAGCAGTTTCACCATGTCCACTCGGAACCCAAGTATATCATGTGTTGCCGTGTCTATACTTTGAAGATTTGCAACGTATATATAGTTTTAGTATATAATAAATGATAACAAAAAAGATATATAAATTATATAAATGCTAAGTGATATAAGTTATGAAAAGTAAACATGAAAGTATGTTGGAGTTAAAGGTCAGAAAGCTTGGTAATAGTCTGATAATTACGATACCGGCAGAGATTGCAAAGATGTACGGAATCGTAGAAGGATCGGCAATTGAAGTTATACCAGATAAAGATAAACTGATCATGCAAAGCCGAAAAAGGTGAAATACAGAAAGTTATATAAGAATAGCTATTGAGATAGTATAAAATACAAAGAGGTATGTCTGTTTAGTAACTAATACGACATAATTATAATGTTATGGTGGAGAAAACAAAAGTTCGACCAGATCTTCGGAAGTTAAAGATCGGAGATATTCTGCATGTGGGGACCGAGGATAAGGGCGAAATATTTAAAGTGACAAAGCTTGGCGAGAATACATTTATTCTTGACCAGGGAGGGGAACTGCGGGAATACGGCAGGGCTGTGATGGCTAAGAATATTTACACTTTTGCGGAGAAGTTCAAAGCTGTTTACTGGGTGACGCACGAAGAGAAGTAATTACTTAGTGCTCACTTCTCAACATTCTTTATCGCAGCCTCGACCAGTTTCTGTGTTATTTCAGGCAGTATGCGGTTAAACCTCTTGGGTTTCCTTGGCTTGCAGTTCTCAAGAGCGTAGGCGAAGATTATCGGGGCTCCTACAGTGGCATCAAGATATGGCACTACGTTCCCCTCTCCAGCCTTCGGGATTTTTCCCCAGGATTTTCCCTCGTTTATTGTGGCGCCTGAAAGCCCTCCTATGTCGGGGCGGTCAACGGTTATCTGTACAACATAGTTCTCGCCCGGGCACTCCATACCCATTATCTGGGAAATCGTGGGCGCAGTCTGCTGCAGGAAGTTCTTCGGCACACCTCCGCCCACCTCAAGCACACCGCGCGAGATATCGTTTATCATGCTGTGGTACACGATGGCTGCGCTCTCAAGAATGTCCATTGTGGGGCTTGGGTCCACGAAATCCTGCGGAGAAAGCTTCCTTGAACCCGATTTTGCACATGCCATTATGGGAAGATAGCTCATATCCATCCCGACTGAGGAATCGGCAAACGCCGGCACAAAGACTGGAACATCGTTTTTCGATGCTGATGCGATGAAAGAGAGCTCGGGATTCCGGGCGGTCTCCAGAACACCTTCACCCAGAACCTTATAGTAATAAGCGGTTGAGTATTTCTCAGGCAGTTTATTTTTCTCTTTAGCTCTCCAGGCAAGCATCTGGACGACCTTATCCTGGGCTATAAGCGTACGCTCCATATCGATGAAGACATCGTATATCCTGACCACGTTATTCTCAGCCAGCTCATTATCGTCAGCCGTGAAATCCCCCTGGTGCACGGGGAACCCGTATGCAAAATGCATATCGTGGTAGGTATTCGCGCCAGTCGTAACGATCCAGTCGATAAAACCCTTCTCCATCATCTTGATTATACCGCCGCCCATTCCCACAGGAGACATCGCCCCGGCAAGCGTCAGGCAGACGGTCGAGTTCTCATCTATCATTGTCTTGAAAAGATGGCAGGCTTGCGCCAGTCTTTTGGCATTGTATCCCATGCCATCGAACACATTATCGACCAGTTCTGTTACGGTCATGCCTTCGGCAAGCGGTATAGGAGATATCTTTTTACCTCTCCAGTGATCATGTTTCATGTGGCGCATAGTCGTTTCATCCCATGCAATTCTCACTTCAAATAACCGACGAGATATTTAAGAATTTGCCAGTGTCGCTCTGCAGTGCGTATTTAAAAATTTTTATGCGCTCAGGTATTTTCATCCTTCCGCATCTGCCTCATGACTTCCTCGTACTCAAGAGGATGCTCGTGCTTCATCTGCTCCTCTGAGAGGTTCCCGGTAATCCAGGCTTTCGACATCGGGAACACCTCTGGGCTGTAGTGAACGTTCCACCAGTGGACTATGAAGATGAACAGGGTTGCCAGCAATGCCTCATCCGTATGGACGATGGTCGCAAGATGAACGTATGCATAGGGTATGTAATCCATCGCAACGAAAGGGAACATCATTATAAGTCCTGTAACGCACAGCATCACCATTCCCCAGAAAGCCCCCCAGTAATCGAATTTTTCTTTCCAGCTATATCTTCCGTATTTGGGATGCTCTGCTCTTCCAAAATAAAAGAGTATCGTTTGCCAGAAATCCTTTGCATCCTTTAATGTCGGCCATACTTTCCGCTCAAGCAGAGACTCCTTATCGATGAAGAGGTGATAGCTAACGTGGTATATTCCGAGAAGAACCATCGTAATGCCAGCCGCGTGGTGTAGCTGGGTTCTCATCTCAAACCCTCCGACGAAATTGATGATGACCGGGGACCACCACGAATCAGGGAATTTTACCGGCATGCCGGTGACTACAAGCAGCATGAAACTTCCTATCATTACCCAGTGCTCTGCAAGCTGGTTCAGCGTAAACCGCTTAAAATAAACTCCGCCCATGGCATTATCCGTCCTTCCTCCAGTCTCTGAAACTTCCAGTAATTTTAGCTTTGTCATCGTCTACCACCTCTTTTGAAGCTTAAAACGTGAGAGGAAATCCAGGACCACCATGCCTGTAAAGAGACCTATCACACCCATCGTCAGTATCTTGAAGAACAATGCAATCCAGTACGCAAGATCGAACGGACCGAGATAATAAGGTTTCATCAGCGGGTTCATGTTTGTTTTATTGAACACAAGTTCTCCTGTGTGTATGGATTCTTTATCATGTACAAGCCCAGCGGCGATCTTGGCGTCGAATTTAGTACCCTGGTGGCAGTTCTCTTTACCGCACGTCTTCGGAAGGTTCTCTGTGTAAGTGCTGGATGTCGGGTCATTGTGGGATTTTGTTATATGGTTGTTATGGCAATCCGCGCAGGTAGCGACCACATTGTATCCATTCCTCAGCGCCTTCCAGTGGAAAGACTCCTTATAAGTATCCATGCGGTCAGTTTTAATCCCGTAGTACCATGCGCTCATCATCTCTTTATTGGAGTGGCACTTTGCACATGTAGCAGGGCTGTTCTGATGATTTGAAGGTGATTTGGGGTCCTTTATAGCCCGTATCTCGTGGATTCCGTGGCAGTCCGTGCATGTCGCAGCCTCAGGATGCCCTTTTTTGATCTGCTCCCAGTGTATGCTCTGTTTGTAATCGCTTGCTTCGCGTACATGGCATTTCGAGCAGATGTTCGTTATATTGTCCCTCGTGGGTTTGCCAATGAAATTCCCGGACATAACGTTGGCTGATATAACGGATGTGTTTGGTTCCTCCTGCCCTCCATGGCAATCTGCGCAGTTAAAACCCATCTGGTAATGGATATTATTCCTGAACTGGTTGACAACCTGAGTATGGCAGTGGTAACAGGATACGTCCTGCTGTGCAAAGACTGGCGTTACTGATATTGATATAAAAAGTGCCGTGCTTAAAAACAATGTGCATTTCGCTATCGATAAAAAACGTAAGCTCCTGTTGGTGAATAACATTCGTTGTTACCTCGCTGGCTCATTATATTGTTTTCCTATCCTGTAGAACCCCGTTTTTTACCCCGTTTTTCGGGCTGCAAATAATAGTTAATCCTCCAGCCTTAAATAATTTGTGATTTTAGGGAGCTGAATCCATAATTTTTAAATGTTATAATTTATTTGATTATCACAATTTCCATTATAGAGATATTGGATTCTCCCCTATCAGAAGCAATTCTTTCGGTGGCAATTTTTATATCCTTTACTTTGGATTCTGCCACAAACCTGTTCTTTGTGACTTCGGCTACATCCACAGCTCTTGATATTGCCTTTCCCCTTGCTTTGATAGTAACTTCCGATGCTCCGTTGTTGAACTGCGTGACAACTGCGAGAACATAGTTCATCACAGGTTTGCTTCCGATATATACCACATTATCTTCCATCATACCTCATCCCTTAACGTATAGAGATGAATTACAATCATTCTACATATATTTAACTGAGTCTGGCAGGGAAAAATAAACAATTTCATATACAGGTATGATAAACTGATAGTAGATGATAGAAGTCGAGGTAAAAGCGCGCGTCGATGACCCAAAGCATATTGAGAGGTCAATGATCGCACTCGGAGCGACGCCTATCGGGATAGAGAACCAGACAGATACTTATTACAATGCCTCGTCCCGTGATTTTGCAAAAACAGACGAGGCGTTAAGGATAAGGGTCCAGGATAACAAATATTTCCTGACCTACAAAGGTCCCAAGATGGACACCGTATCCAAAACAAGGAAAGAATTCGAAGTGGAGATAAACGATGCGAACAACATAGGGGATATATTATCATCGCTGGGCTTTTCCCCTGTAGCGACCATAGTCAAGAAAAGAAAAAGGTACAGGATAGGGGATTTTTTTATCGCCCTTGACAGCGTGCGGAACCTTGGCGACTTTATAGAGATAGAGATAGACCTTAAGGACTCAAGGAACTACGGAGAGAAGGTAGAAATTATTTTTAAGTTCATCGAGAAGCTTGGAATAGATAGAGCCTCGACAGTGCGGGAGTCGTATCTGGAGATGTTCCTCGGAAAAAGATAAACACGGATTGTTCGTCTGTAATAGAATAAATATATATACCGCTATCATCTTTTTCAGTAGTCATGAGCGCGTTCAGCTTACTTAATCCGGGACTCCAGGAAGCACTGGTGAAGCAGGGTTTCACTGCTCCAACTGAGCCGCAGGTAGAGACCATACCTGCTGTGCTTGCTGGAGAGCATGTGCTGCTGATCGCTCCAACGGGATCGGGTAAAACTGAATCCGCGGTACTTCCGGTATTTAACAGTATCATGCAGAAAAAAGAGGATAAGAGAAGGGGGATATCCGTTCTCTACATAACTCCGCTGCGCGCCCTGAACAGGGATATGCTCTCGCGCCTTGAGTGGTGGGGGAAAGAGCTGGGCATAAAGGTGGCTGTGAGACACGGGGATACGACAGCGTATGAGCGGCAGAAGCAGTCATTAAAGCCGCCTGATTTCCTTGTCACGACTCCTGAGACCTTACAGGTAATGCTGACCGGGAAGAGGCTTCGGAACAATCTCAGGACAGTTACGCACGTTATCGTTGATGAAGTCCATGAGCTTGCCTCGTCAAAGAGAGGGGCGCAGTTATCCATCGCACTTGAGCGGCTTGTGGAGGTGTGCGGTGAGTTCCAGAGGATAGGTCTTTCAGCAACTGTCGGAAGACCGGATGAGATAGCGCGCTTTCTTGCAGGAGCGAACAGGACTGCCCGCGTTATTGAGGTCTCCCTTATAAAAAAACTGGATTTCAACGTTGTATGCCCCCAGCCAACCCCGGAAGACCATGCGAGTTCAAAGAAATTACTGTGCTCGCCTGAGATCGCTTCGCACCTCAGGGTGATCTCCAAAATCGTTTCAAAATACAAATCCACCCTCATATTCGTGAACACAAGAGAGGCGGCAGAGGTGCTGGGCTCAAGGTTCATGATGCTCAATATCCCTATCGGGGTGCACCACGGCTCCCTCTCGCGGGAAGCCCGCATCGAGGCTGAGACCAGTTTTAAAGGGGGTATCCTCTCAGGTCTTATCTGCACCTCGTCGATGGAACTTGGGATAGATATCGGCGATGTGGAGCATGTGGTACAGTACATGTCCCCGCGCGAGGTGACGCGCCTGATACAGAGGGTAGGGCGCTCAGGGCACTGGATCGGCAGGCTTTCAAGCGGGACAGTGATCACAGTAAGCGCGGACGATGCTGCTGAAGCCTCTGCAATCACCAGGAAAGCAAGGGCTGGCGAAATTGAGACGATTGACCTTCACGAGAACAGCACGGATACGCTTGCGAACCAGATATGCGGAATGGTGCTTGATTTCGGGGAGATCCCGGTTGAGAGCATCTACACAATTGTTAAAAGAGCGTACCCTTACCGCATTCTCAGGCTTGAATTGTTGCACGAAGTGGTGAAGCAGTTGAACGACAACCGCCTTATCAGGTTCGAGAACAGCGTGCTCAGCAAGAAGAGAAGGACGTGGGAGTATTTCTACGAGAACCTCTCCATGATACCTGACGAGAAGAGATTTGAGATCTTCGACATCGTGAGCGGGAAAACCGTGGGCGCGCTGGATGAGGCGTTCGTGGTGAACTTTGCTGAAGCCGGCGCCGTGTTCATAGCGAAAGGAGAGATGTGGCGCATAATTGAGATAATAACAGATAAAAGCAGGATAAAAGTCGAGCCTATCCGCGACCCTGGCGGCGAGATCCCTAACTGGGTAGGCGAGGAGATACCTGTGCCCTACGAGGTGGCGCAGGAAGTGGGGAGTATCAGGAGGCGCGTGCTGGGGAAGCTCATCTCCGGCGAAAGCGTCGGGAAGATCATTGAGGATTACAAGAGAGAGTATCCGGCGGATAACGAGGCTGCAAGCGAGATACTGGAGCTGATCAAGAAGCAGGTAAAAGCAGGTCTTGCCGTGCCGACCGAGGAGACGGTGGTTATAGAGCAGGACGGGACAACGCTTGTGCTCAACATCTGCGGCGGGCATAGGGTGAATGAGACTCTGGGGCGCGTGCTGACCTCCCTGCTCGCAGCCAGGTTCGGAGCAAGCGTGGCGATGGAGATCGACCCCTACAGGATAAGGCTTGAGCTTCCGAGGATGTTCAGGGCAGAGAGGATAAAAGAGATGCTCCTTGCAACAAGCCCTGACCACATCGAGCCCATCATCGAGCTGACCCTGAAAAACACCACACTGCTCAAATGGAAGATGGTACATGTGGCGCGAAAGTTCGGGGCTCTCAGCAGGGATATCGATTATGAGCGCATAAGCATGAAGAAACTGCTTCAGGTATTCGAGCGCACGCCCATGTACGACGAAGCTGTGCGCGAGATATTCCACGACAAGCTCGACGTGGCGAGGGCAAAAGAGGTCCTGGGCGGAATCCAGAGCGGCAAACTGGAGGTAATAATCCAGCCCTCAAGCCCCATAGGCGAGGCAGGCTTCATGGGCGGAAGGGAGCTGATGGCTCCTGAGAGGGCTGACAGCTCGATAATAATGGCACTGAAGAGCAGGATAATGGACGACAACGTTATCCTGTTCTGCGTGAACTGCAAGAAGTGGAAATCCAATAAGATGGTAAAGAGCATGCCAGAGCGCCCTGAGTGCCCGCTGTGCGGAAGCCGTTTGATCGCGGCGCTCAAGCCCTGGGAGGAGGAGGAGATAAAGATTGTAAAGAAGCCTGAGAAAGATAAGACTGAGGAAGATAAGAAGAGGACGGCGCGGGTGTACCGCAACGCCAGCCTCGTGCTCTCGCAGGGGAAGACTGCGGCGATCGCGCTTGCGTCGCGGGGGATTGGACCTGAGACGGCTTCGCGGGTGATTCGCAAGATGAGGGAGGATGAGGAGGAGTTTTACAGGGATATTCTGATCGCGGAGAGGAATTATGCGAGGACGAAGAGGTTCTGGGATGGGTGAAATCTTTAATGCTCAGCCTGCCCAGATATCAATAATTTGCAAAGTATTTATTGTAGTTTTTAATTATAAAAATGTTATCTTCCTGTTTAATTTCTCCACTATCTCCTTTGTCTCAACAAAACCTTTATCAAGATATATTGCCCCAAAGATAGCTTCAAATGCTTCTGCATTTACAGTGGGAGTATTTGCGTCATCTCGACGATTATTATAAGTTTCTCCTAATTTTATGTGTTCGAATATATTTAGGTTTGATGCAATCTTAGCATAGTTTTCATCTGTTTCGATTAAATCGCATTTATGGGAGGTGAGTCTCCCTCTAGTCCAGTCAGGAAGTTCTGTAAAATAATGTTCTCTTATGATTAGTTTCAACACCGAATCTCCAAGAAAAGCAAGTCTTTGATTATTGGGCAAACCGCCACTGCTATGGGTTAATGCTTCTTTATATAGATCAATTTTTTCAGTTTGGAAACCAAAATTGCTATTCAAAAAATTCTGTATTCCTTCTTTCCATGTATCATTCATTATTTAAGCTCCTTCTACTTTCTAAATCGACCTTCCTGAAATCTTCGGAATAATCATTGCTACTTATTTTCTTTTCTGGATATTTAAATTTATTCTCATTTATTATTCTAATCACCCCCGAATACACATGCATTAGCACCCCCAGCGCCCTGCCCAGAGTTCCCCTCCGTCACAAGGAAGCGCGCCGCCAGCCAGCGGCAGGGCAGCCTCAAAGAACGGCGCCAATTCGGGCATGAGCTTGCTATGCAAGAACCTCATTTCTCGCCCACGCTCTCCAGCAGCGCGGTTATTAGCCCCTCATCGACATAGAATGACTCATTTTTCATTTCTTTTATAACTTCCCCAACAGATTTTATTAATTCTCTTTTTTTTGCCATTTTTAGCAAACCCAGACAGCCCATAAACTCAAGGTTTAGCAATTCTGCATGCTTTCGCCCTTCCGCATCATCAATAAGTAACTTGCTTTTATATTCTTTTGCAAGAATTATAGCCTCTGCCTCTCGTTACTTCTTCAAAGACCGCCTTTGGAATATAGACCTCACCAAACATCTTCTCCAATAGCGAGAGCCTGTTAATCTTTGAAAATACGATTAAGGGACTGGAATTAGATACTATCATCTAAATACTTTCCAATTCTTTTTTAAGCTGCTCAGCAGGATAGTTAAAAACACTTATATTATGCTTACCGAGTTCGTAAAGAAAATCTTCTATGCTAAGACCCGCCAGCTTTGCAGCCCTTTCCAGCGATAGCTCAGCCTCACGGTACAGCATTATCGCAAGATAAAGCCTGAATTTTTTCTCAAGAGTATCAACAGGCTCTTTAAATGCCTGTAATACATCTGAGGGAAGGGAGAGGGTGATCTGCTTATGTAACTGATGTTCACACATAGCATTCAGTGAAATTAGGGTTCATATCTACCTCATATGACCAATCAGGGTTATTTAAATTGATATTTAATTGACTTTGCCTGCTAAAACCCATATCTCC
>JAPMTX010000013.1 GCA_026552855.1 Candidatus Methanoperedens sp.
TGAATGGGGCATTATACTGAACCAGCTAAGGATATATTTCGGTGAAAGGGTTGATACATATTTATAAATATGAAGGGATACTCATATGGATAGTTTCAGCAAAAAAGGTTACACTCCCATCCCTATCAGATTATTTTTATAATCCACTTCATACAATATTCTGTAATCCCCTACCCTTACTCTAAATAATTTCTCGCCATACCCTTCAACTGTTTTAGAGTCGTGCTGGATTGGTTCTTCTCTTAATCTTTCAATCCTGTGAAGGATTCTCAAAACAAGCTTCTTATCAAGGGATTTTAGATATTTGACCGCTTGCCTTGAATATTTAATATCAAACATTATATTCCCAGTTCATTCTTAAGATCCTCATGGAAAGTAAGTATGCCAGAGGCTTTTTCTTTTCTGTATTCCTGCAAAGAAAGATAATCCTCTTCTGTTAGAATTGAGTCGATATCTACCATATGACCCTTAATATAATCAAGATCTTCCCTGATTGCCTTTAATTCATGTAAAATTTCTTTTGAGTTTATTGCCTCGGACATATTGAATAATTGATTTCCAATTACATAAAAATAACTCTATTCAGTCAAATTTTGTAATATGCAAGTTTAAGAAAGGCAGCCCACGTTATGAAAATAATAAGCCAGTAGATTCAATAGTTAATCAATTATTGTATATGAGCCAAGACGGGAGCGCCCCCCCACTTCCAGCCTCGCCGCCGAATATTCGTCAAAGCCGAATCCCTGCGGGCGCGCCCCGAAGCGCGGGGAGGCGACGAACCGCGCAGCGTCGCGGTTTTTTATTCGCAGGAGGCTTGAAGTTGAACGTGTAGCGACCTTGCTATGGGCTCGTTGCGACAGCGCACTTCAAAAACGTTTAAAAGATGATATGCAACAGCCATCTAAGTAAGTCGCCAAAAATTCTGTCCTCTTAAGTTTATATTAACCGCAGATGAACGCCGATAAACGCAGATGCAACCTTATATCTGCATTCCTGAATTTATCTGCGGTTTTTTATTTTTAAATAATTATACTCCAGCCAAATGAATATATAGACGGAGTGGCGTATATGAACGAGTTAGGTGGCATTAATTTACTCAGAATGAAAACGATTATTTATTATTTTACCGGAACAGGAAATAGTTTAGCCGTTGCAAGGGATATAGCGGAAGAGTTACATGATTCTGTGGAAATTGTTCCGATTGCTAAACTGATAAAGGAAAAGTCAATTAATATTGGGTTTGATGTTGTTGGAATAGTTTATCCTGCCTGGCTTCATGGTATTCCGCCTATTGTAGAAGAATTTGCAAAAAAATTAATATTAAACGATTCTTACGTTTTTGGAATATGCACGTATTTTATAGACCCTTCTAATGCCCTATTTAATATGAATACAATATTGGAGCAAAAGGGAAGTAAACTTGCTGCTGGTTTTCTTATAAAAATGCCAGGTAAGTATGTTTTAGTTAAAGATTTAACATCTTCTGATGAAGAAAATAAAAGAAGATTTATTGAAGAGAAGGAAAAAATCAAAGAAATAGCTAAAATTGTGAAAGAGAGAAAACATTCCGGCATTGAAGGTCATTTTGATAAAAATGAAAAAGGTGAGATAAGAAAATATCACAAAAATGTCTATAAAGTTGCTGAAAAATTCTGGGTAACCGATAGATGTAATTTGTGTGGTCTGTGTATAAAAATATGTCCAAGAGATAATATAGAGATAATTAATAATAAAGTTTTATGGAAAGATAATTGTGATTATTGCCTTGCTTGTTTACATTGGTGCCCACAAACAGCTATTCAAAATGGGGATATCTCCTCTAAATGCAAACGATATCACCATCCTGATATATCTATGAAGGATATTATTGATCAAAGGCATGTTAAGCATTCAGGAGGAACTGAACATGGAACAATGCAAAATTGATTTTACATCAATTCCATGGGAAATACCAGCAGGCGAAAAAGACAAACACATAGGCAGGGCTCTCACAAAAGTCGTGAAGATGATCTTCGTAGAAGATGTTCCATGAAACGAATTGGGATTATTGGCGGACTGGGTCCGGAATCAACTGTTGATTACTATAAAGGGATCATCAATGCTTTCCGGTAGCGGGAAGCTGGTTTGGCAGCCCCTGAAATAATAATATACAGCGCAGATGTAAGCAGACTTCTGGAATTGGTTGAAGCTAAGGACTGGAATAACCTTGTGGATTGGCTGGTAAAAAGGGTAAAAGCGCTTCACAGTGCAGGTGCAGAGTTTGCTGTAATCGGGTCAAACACACCACATATAGTTTTTGATAAAGTTAAATCGAGGTCCCCTATACCTATGCTCAGTATAGTTGATGAAACATGCAAACGGGCATTGAGCATGAAGCTGAGAAAACCTGGTCTCATTGGGACAAAATTCACGATGGAATCAGACTTTTTTCAGAAGGCATTTCACGATGCTGGTATGTCGGTAATAGTTCCCACGAAAGATGAGCAGCAGTTCATCCACAATAAAATTATATCAGAAATTCAGCTTGGTATCATTAAAAATTCAACCCGGCAAGAGCTCTTATTCATTGCAAAACGAATGATAGACGAAGATTCAATTGATGGAATGATCATTGGTTGTACTGAACTCCCTCTGATTCTCGAAAAAGACGAATATGGTATTCCTTTCCTGAACACAACAGCTATTCATATCGATAGCATCGTGAGCTATTGTATTGGAAATTAAAATATTATGATAACAATCATCTCGCCACAAGCACTGTGCACTCCGCATTTCGCACCACGTTCTCTGCGACGCTGCCCAGGAGCACGCGCTTTAGCCCCTTTTTCCCCTCCGAGCCCAGTACGATAGTGTGCACGTCCAGGCTTTTTGCGACGTTCAGTATGGTCTCAGCCGGGCTTCCTACCTTGAGGATTTTCTCGACCTCAACGCCCATCTTTTTCCCGTCATCCACAACGCCGTCCAGCACCTGCTCTCCATAGCGAATTATTTTCTCGCTCTCGTCCTCGGACTTGACCTGCGCCACGAACAGCGCTGCCATCCTGATATTATAGGACTTAGTTATCTTTAGGGCTGCCACCTCGGCTTTTTTTGCTGACTCCGAGCCGTCAGTTGCAAGAAGAACCTCAACGCGCGCCATGGTATGCTGATATACCCTCAAAGAATATTAAAGTTTGTACGAGCCCACGGAAACGGTTAATACTGCCACGAACATACATCTGTACAGGGAGTATGTATGAAGGCACTGATGATAAGCACGGACAATTTTGAAGACCTGGAACTTTTCTATCCGCTCCACAGGTTAAAGGAAGAAGGAGTAACTGTAGAACTGGCTTCCAAAAAGGGCGGACCGATCACAGGGAAACACGGGTATTCGATAGGTGTGGACCTCACGCTTGATGAGGTAAATCCCGGGGAATACGATATACTCGTTCTCCCGGGCGGGAGGGCGCCTGAGAAGGTTAGACTTGAAGAGAGGGCGCTTGAGATCGCAAGGTTTTTTTTCAGGGAGAATAAGCCCGTGGGAGCGATATGCCACGGCGTCCAGATACTTGTCTCGGCAGGAGTAATGGAAGGACGGAGAGCTACCTGTTATATCGGCATCAGGGACGACCTTAAATTGGCAGGGGCGCGGTATGAGGATAAAGAGGTCGTAGTGGACGGGAACCTCGTTACTTCAAGGAACCCGGATGACCTTTACGCTTTCGGCAGGGAACTGGTAAAGAAATTACAGGAATAAGCGGTCAGGTTTTGTACGGTTACCAAAAAGTTCAATAGTATCTAAAGAGAAGTAACAGTAATGATTCTGGATTTCTCATCGGACTTTACTTTTTTCATCTCAGCATTCACAGCCATCTTCTCGATTGTCAATCCCATCAGCGGGGTCATGGCTTTTGTCTCTATCACCTCGCATATGAGCCAGGTGGACAAATCCTACGTGGCAAACCGCTCCGTAGTGATAGCCTGCCTTATAGCTGTCATCTTCGCAATATCGGGAGAATACATACTGAAATTTTTCAGCATCACCCCGGATTCTTTGAGAGTGGCTGGCGGCATCCTGCTTTTCCTCGTCGCAATAGATATGCTGTTCGCAAGGACGAGCAGGGAGAGCATTACCTCAGAGGAATTATCCGCCGCAGCGCACAGGGAGAACGTTTCCGTGTTCCCTATGGCAATGCCCATGCTTACAGGACCAGGAGCTATCACCACCATTCTCCTGTATACCAACCCGAAAGACGGAGCCGGCATACAGATTAAAATGGTTGTGATATTGGCTATACTGCTAACATTTATAATTACATATTTGATCTTCAGGTTCTCAGATCACTTCAACAATGTAGTGGGTATGACTGGCATGCTTGTAATGACAAGATTGATGGGTCTCTTCCTTGGGGCGATAGCAGTTGGTTTTATCTCTGAGGGGATCTGGCATATCTATCTTGAGCTATTGAAAACCCCGGTGTGAACGGTTAAAATGGATATGGACATCCTTGTCGTGACTGGCAGGCTGGCAGAGAATGCCGTAAAGAGATCAGTTCAGAACGAAGCCGATGTTCTTGTTCTGGATATAGAGGTAGCCTCGTTCATTACTCCAGCCCTGCTCCGGCGGTACTTCCCGTCTAAAAAGTATGATCTGATACTCATCCCCGGACTTGCATCAGGCGATTTCTCTGGTCTTGAGAAGGAGTTCAACACGCAGATACGGCTTGGTCCCAAGCATGCGGTAGACCTGGGATTTGTGCTCTCGTACAGCGGCGAGGTTGCTTTTTCAAGCAAAGTCCCTGCATGCGAACTGCTGCTTGAGAAAAGGCGCGCAAACGCTCTTGAAAGAACCGCAGAGCTTGAGGAGAGCGCGGCTTCATCCCTGTTTTTAAAAGGAGTAAAGCTCGGCGGAAGTTCAAGGATGAAGGTAATGGCAGAGGTTGTTGATGCCGCGCACCTGCCGCAGCAGGAACTCACGGATAAGATAGTATATTTCGTACAGCAGGGTGCGGATATAATCGACCTCGGGATGGCAATGGACACTGAGCCGGATGAAGCCAGGGCTGCTGTGGAAATAGCGAAATCCGCCACAAATCTGCCCCTCAGCATCGATACGCTTGAACCTTCACTGATCAATGCCGCACTGGACGCAGGAATTGATATCGTCCTTAGCCTTAATTCTGAAAATATAAACGAAATAAAAGATAAAATAGTTGAAAATTCCGCTGTGGCGGTTATAATCCCTGACTGCGTTGAAGATATAGAGAGCCTGTTCACGAATATCGAAGCTGCTAAGGATGCTGGTATCAATAGCATCATTGCAGACCCGGTGCTTGAGCCACCGGGTCAGGGGTTTGTGGATTCGCTTAACAGGTATTATGAGTTCAGGAAGCGTGATAAGGCTACGCCTCTTTTTTTTGGCGCTGGGAATGTCACTGAGCTGGTAGATGCTGATTCAATCGGTATCAATGCCCTGCTTGCTGGAATTGCCGTGGAGCTTGAGGCATGCATCTTATTTACGCCTGAATACAGCGATAAAGCTCATGGGAGCGTAACTGAATTGAAAACTGCCTCAGTGATGATGGCGCTTGCAAGAGATAGGGGAAGTCCTCCTAAAGACCTCGGGATCGATATTCTTGTCGCCAGGGAAAAAAGAAGGCGCCCCTTCGGCAATATGCCTGAAGCCCCCGTAGAAGCAAAGGGCAGCGAAAAATGGCACCTTGACCCTGCGGGAAGCTTTAAGATAGATATCACGGACGATGAGATCCATGAAGGAAAACTCGTTCCCGGAAAAATAATAGCAAGGAATCGAACTAATTCAATAGCAGGTGACAGGGCAAAAGATGTCATTGATACCATTATAAGGCTCGGGCTTGTCTCCCGGCTTGACCATGCAGCTTATCTGGGAAGAGAACTGATGAAGGCTGAACTGGCGCTGAAACTCAGGAGGAGCTATTCGCAGGATGACGAATTTTGATATCGTAAAGAAATTTTCGGTTAATGGGGAAGTTTCTGAAGCCCTCTCAAAAGCGCTCAACAACGAGCCTCTCGGCATGCAGGATGGTGTCATGCTTCTTAAGTCTGCTGATCTTAACCTGCTCGGAACTGCGGCTGATGTGCTGCGCGAGCGCAGCGCAGGCAATCTTGTAACATTCGTTGTGGACAGGAATATAAACTACACCAATATCTGCTCCTCAAAATGCAAGTTCTGCGCGTTCTACAGGGAGGCAAGTGCCGGGGATGCATACGTTCTCTCGCTTGATGAGATAATGGCAAAAATCGATGAGGCTGTCAAACTTGGCGCGACCCAGATACTTTTGCAGGGAGGGTTGAACCCCGATATTACCATCGAGTACTACGAGGACATGCTCAGGCAGGTCAAGAAAAGATTCAGCGTGCAGATGCATGCTTTTTCCCCTCCTGAGATAGTGCATATATCAAAGCTGTACGGCGCGGATATCAGTGAAACCATATCAAGGCTTCGCGATGCGGGGCTTGATTCCATACCAGGCGGGGGCGCTGAGATACTTGACGACAGGGTGCGCGGCGCTGTCTCGCCCAATAAGATCGGATGGGAGAAGTGGAAGGAAGTAATGCTGGCTGCGCATTCGCTCGGTATCCCGACAACAGCGACTATGGTGTTCGGTCATGCCGAAACGATTGAGGAGAGGGTAAAGCACATCATCCGTGTGCGCGAGATGCAGGAAAAGTACGGCGGGTTTACAGCCTTTATACCGTGGAGCTTCCAGGCTGAGAACACACAGCTTAGCGGGACATCGACAGGGGTTGACTACCTCAGGATGGTGGCAGTATCGCGGATACTCCTCAACGGGTATATACGGAATATCCAGGCTTCATGGGTCACGCAGGGGCTCAATGTGGCACAGGTGGCACTGAACTTCGGCGCCAATGACCTCGGCGGGACGATGATAGAGGAGAACGTCGTTCGCGCAGCAGGGGTGCCTTTTCACAGCAAAATCATAGACGAGTTCGTGCACGTAGCCAGAAAAATGGGGCGCACGGTAGCGAAGCGGGACACGCTGTATAACATACTGGAGAGGTATTGAAAGCCATGCCGTTCACACCATTCCACTGGGGTCCGGGTTCCATGATAGGGCTGGTATTTTTCAAGATTTTTGATTTTACAACACTTATTATAGCCAGCGTGATAATCGATGTTGAGCCTCTTAGCATTTTGATTTTTAATCTGGATTATCCGCTGCATGGATTTTTCCACAGCTTTTTAGGAGGCTCTGTGATTGCGATCTTTATCTCGATTGCGATGTATTTTTTGAAGACCGATGTTAACAGGTTAATGCGATTTTTTAAACTTGAGCAGGATTCCTCCTTTAAGAAAATCGTATGGACTTCTTTTTTCGGGGTTTATCTTCACATCTTGCTTGATTCACCGCTATACAGCGATATGAAGCCATTTTATCCTCTTACGATTAACCCGTTTTACGGTTTGTTTACGCCTGAACAGATTTATCTTTTTTCTGGATTGTCTTTTTTCATAGCTGTGCTGGTTTATCTGGCTAGATTGTTAATGCCTCATACACGTTAATTATCCTGACCCGTTACAACAGGATGCGCTGAAAGAGCACTTACCTCACATCATCACCCGTCCGTCCTTGAGCCTGATAATCCTGTCAGCCCTCTCCCCCAGTTCAGGCTCGTGCGTCACCATGATGATGGTCTGCCCGCGCCCGTTCAACTCCCGGAACAGGTCAACTATCTGGTGGGAGGACTCGGTATCCAGGTTGGCTGTGGGTTCATCAGCCAGCAGGATGGCAGGTTCGTTAGCGAGCGCCCTTGCAATAGCCACACGCTGCTGCTGCCCGCCTGAGAGTTCGTTGGGCGTATGGTTCATCCGGTCCCCAAGCCCCACAAGTTCCAGCAGCGAGGCTGCACGCTCATGGCTCCGGTTGTCCATTATCATGGGAAGAGCCACGTTCTCAAGCGCGCTCAGCTCCATAAGAAGGCTGAAGAACTGGAAAACGAACCCCAGTTTTCTCAGCCTGAAATCGGCTCTCTCGTTCTCGTTCAGCGAGGAAACATCGACATCATCAAGCACGATCCTGCCGGATGTGGGCGTATCCAGAAGCCCTATCATGTTTAGCAGCGTGGACTTCCCGCTCCCGGATGCGCCCATGAGCGCCACGAACTCGCCGCTGTCGATCCTTAGATCAATTCCGCGCAGCGCCGGTACTTCTATCTTGCCCATGTAATATATCTTCTTCACGCCTTCCAGCTCGATCAACCTATCCGCTCCATATAGCCTTTATGATATTCGTCTTTGCAGCCATGAACGCGGGGTACATCCCGCCCACGATGCAGGTCAAAAGAATGGCTGAATCCGCCGCAGCTATCGATCCCGGGGATATCCAAGGCACGATGATCAGTTTCATGCCGTACTCCGGCTGCATTACAAGAGGGTTCTGCTGCATGCCCTCTACTAAGAACATGCCAAGGGCAGTGCCGAGAGTTGTTCCAACAAGACCTATAAACAGAGCCTCTGCAAGATATATCTTCAGTATCACGGAGCCTCTTGCGCCTACAGCTTTGAGCACTCCTATCTCGCGCGTCTTATTCTTTACAGTTGTATATATTATCAGGCTGATGGCTATTGCCGCGACAAATACGGAGATAGCCGAGGTTAATAGGGATATCGCACCGAAAGTCTCTATCATCCCTGCCATCCCGGCTGAGAGCTCCTGCCATGTCTTCACATTGATGAGCGCAGTCTCTTTCTGTATCTGCGTTTTTATTTTTACCGAATCGTCCGCGTTCTCAAGCCTAACCAGGATAAGAGAGGCATCCTCTTTATCCGTGAGCTCCTTGACCGTATCGTATGTAGCTACTATGGTATACCTGTCCAGCTCGAAAGTCCCGGTGCTGATTATTCCCTTGATCTTGAATTCGACCGGTGTTTTGTTCTGGTATTGAATAAGGACCGTATCGCCTGTGTCGACTTTCATCAGCTCGGCCAGGGATGTGCCTATAAGCAGGTCATACTTATCCTTATCGTCGAGGAATTCTCCCCTCTCTACGGTTTTAGCAAGAGTGGAGGCTTTCTCTTCCAGGGACGGCTTGATACCGAATATCCCGATCCCTATCCTCTCGGTTTTTGATTCAATCTCCACACCGCTTGTGATCCTCGGCGCTGCTCCCACTATGCCCTTGATCCCTGTCACTTTTGACAGAACGCTCTCTGACCTGTTGATGACAGTATCGCCTGTATTGGGCTGTATCTGGAGGTGCCCTATAAATACATCCACAGTGGTACCCACGAACGCGTCCTGCATCCCGTTGTTCAGGGCTGTCGTGAACAGGGGGCCTACTACGCCGATGGTTATCGCGAGGATGACCATCAGGGTCTCGCGCCTTCTCTTTGACATATCCTTGATTGCAAGGAAAAGCCACGCCTTCATGGTGTCAGGGTTTCCTTCGCTTCCAGAGGAATACTACTGCCAGTATAGCGATGAGACCGATAATGACCGGGATCGGGCTCTTGCTGTCGCCGCCGTTGACTATCAGGATAAGCTCCTTATCTACCTCGTGTTTTCCGAAATCATCCTCATAGCTTATCCGCAAATTGCCTGTCTTTTTCCCGCTCACGGCTCCATCCAGTGTAAAAATGGCATTGGAATAGTCATCTTTTTTTATCTCGCCAAGATACGCGAGCGTGTCCCCTCCCAGTTCAGATTCAAGCCGCGCTGCCACACCCTTTGCATCTCCTGTTCCTGTGTTCTCGATCTTTATCGTAAGCGTGAAAGGTTCGTTCTCTTTTATTCTCGCAGGTTCGGTGGTCTTTTTTGCTATGTCAAGGCTTGCCCGTCCTGCAGCTACTATGCCTACAAGCTTTGTCTCGTTGTATTCTATTCCTTTCTCATCCATGTAATTAAGGACAAGGTCGATGGGATAATTCTTGACCGCAGCATCCTTTTCAAGGGAGAACCAGAATTCAGTATTCTGCTTCGATCCCTGCGCCAGGTCTTTGAAAATGCGCTCCGAATCCGAGGATAAGGGCACAAGCGCTTTGTCCTCCGGGTTCAGTATCAGCTTCAGCCATTTTACTTCGTTGTCTCCAATGTTCTCAAACGAGACTGCCAGTTTAAATGCCTCGCCGGGCTCAACCTTCGAATTATTTGATGCCACTGAGACGTTCCTTATCTCTATGAGCGTATTGCCCTTGACAGCCAGAGTAATCTTGCCTGTATATTCGTTATTCTGGCCGTAGAAAATAGTATACGGTATATCGTAAACCCCGTAGGTTGCGTTCCTGTCCACATCGATCTTGAAAAAAGTTTTGTGCGAAGTCAGGGCGCCAAGGTTGAAATACTGCGTGTATTCATCCCCTGAACCTCCTGCACCGATGAGATATCCGGGATTGGTGATTTCTCCGAGTTTATTGTTTGGAGGTATCGAGGCGGAAAAAGGGTATCGTATGAAAAGATATATTTTCATGTTGTTAATAGATGTATCTTTATTATTCTGTACAGTGAATTCTATCCCCACGTTCCTGTCCCCGGGTGAGAGATGTGGAGCCGAAACAACATGGGTGACATCGAAAGGCTGCGCCTGTGCATTTACTGCTGATGCCAGCAGAATCGATATAACAAGAGTATATATTATTTTCATTGATTTCCTCCAACTTTTAACTCCTTGGGTCCACAATTTAAATTA
>JAPMTX010000157.1 GCA_026552855.1 Candidatus Methanoperedens sp.
CAAGTTAAAAAAAATTCATGACGAATGCTCCCAATGATGATATTGCATTAATCTGAAAAATAGTTTTGAGAGCCAGCGAAGAATTCTTGTGCGCTGAGAGCTAATCTGACAAAGTCAAAGTAATTGACGAAGATACTTTTAGAAGGGCTGGGGAGCAGTTGAAGAGAAACACATGGTGGGCTCCCAGAAACAATACTCAACATCCATATTTACTTCGCAGACTTGTTAGATGTGGTGAGTGCGGCTATAAAATGTGGGGTGTTTTTAGAGGGAAATATGCATATTATATGTGCAAAGAAGGGAGAAACCTTGTGGGAACACATAGGGAAACGAAATGCACAAGCAGATCAGTAAGGCAGGAACTTCTGGATGAAGTTGTGTGGCAGAAAATTATTGAACTCTTGGAGGATCCAAAACTTATCATTGAGCAGTACAAACGTCAGAAAGATATTGCTCTTTCAGGCGGGACTCAAAAGCAGTGCCAAAAACTTGAACAACGAATTCAACTATTTGATAAACAAATCCAGCGTTTAATTGATGCATACCAGATGGAAATTATAACCTTGAAAGAACTAGGAACCAGGAAGAATAGCCTGCAACAAAAGATTTTGCAGCTTCAAGACCAGATCAAAAATATAAAGGCTAATGAGAAAAAAGAGATAGATTCCAAGAAGATATTTGATAATATAGAGGCTTTCTGTGATGCAGTTAAGCAAGGCATAGAAAATGCAAGTTTTGAGGATAAACGGAGGATAATTGAATTACTTGTTGAGGAGGTTATAGTGACTAACGGAAAAGTTGAGATTATCCATATTATACCCTTTGAAAAAAAGGGTAATTTGCAACTACACCATCGACACGAATGCGCACACATGAAAAAATCCGTGAAAATCCGTCCAATCCGTGTCATCCGTGTTCTCTCCCGGATGGAGCTTTTTATCCAGCGCAGCACAGGCTCGCTGCCCGCGCGGGAGGGCGGAATATGATGATTTTGAGGGCTGGAATTTTGAAATGACCATACTTTTATAAATTCACAACGATTAATATCCGGCGCCGCGCTAAAATAAGAGCCAGACTGGACAGGATAAACAGGATTTACAGGATCAGTAGATGGGTTTATCCTGTCCATCCTGTTAATCCTGTCAGCATCCTTGCTGTCCGGCGTTCCCGCAAAAGACGAACCGCAGATGAACGCAGATGAACGCAGATTTGTTGTGCCGGGGCTGTACCGGCGCGGCGCGGGTTCGCCGCCTGTGGGGCTGCGCCAGGTGGGGCGCTCGGAGAGGAGGGGGACGTATTTTTGTTCGAGTAGGGTACAGGAGGGTTGTGTGTCGGGAGGCATGGTTTTGGGTTAGTTTATTCTTTTGTAACTGTTATTCAGGTGGCGCAGTCAAATACTCCTTTTTCCTTTCAAGTAGAGGCAGTTGCTTCTGAAGATTTACGCTCTCATATTTTCTTAATTTTAACCGGCATTTTTCTTCTTTTTCATCATATACCTGAACCGAAACATCTTTCGGCCAGATTTCATCTAAGTTTTCAGTAAAAAAATAATCGCTGCGATATTTTAATATACTATCGCTATATCTGATATTGTGAAGCCTGTTTTTAATAAATGAGACGTTAGTCGTATCAATTTCGATCCCAAGCGAATCCCTCTTTAGCTGCCTTGCTACAACAAGCGTTGTTCCAGTGCCTGCGAAGGGGTCAAAAACCATATCGCCAGCTTTTGAAGAGGAAAGAATTATTCTGGTTAGTAGCTGAACCGGTGATTGCTGTTTATGCAAGCGCTCTCCGTTATCTAATCTTAACGGTTCGTCTCCAGCAAAATAGCCAGAGGTCAGTTCCCGGATATCATCCCACACATCAGTTACGTACATGCCTTTCGGGCGCTCATACTTCTCTGTAACCAGCAGAGGAGGATCTATACGTAATTTATTAAAGACGCGCGGCGTTTTACCTTTCGTAGCAAAAGCTATGATCTGATAATGTTTACCAAATCTTGCCTCACAGGGGATAGCTGATGTTTTTTTCTTCCAGATTATCAAATTCTGGAACGTCCATCCCGTTGATTGCAAAGTTTCCAGAACAAATTGTGCGTTCTTCTCTCTCTGCATGAAGTAAATCGCCCCTCCATCGGACGTACGGTCAAAAATCAATTTACAGACCCGTTTCATCCAGTCCCAGTATTCTGATGCTACCATATCGTCGTTATGGTTCTGATACTCCTTACCCTGATTAAACGGTGGGTCAAGAAAAGTCAGGTCAAACTTTTCAGATACTGCCTGTTTCAGGAACTGTTCGCAATCAGCTTGAATTATTTCACATCTCATTTATTAGCCCTCCTCCAAGTAGAAAGTCTAATTTGATCTTATAAAAATCGTCAGTTTTTTCGATCAGGTTCTTATCCAGTAGTTGTGCGAGTAAATCTCTCAGGTCAACCTCAGTGTTCAAGAGGTTCAATTTTTCATTCAACTCATTGAAATCATGCTTTCTTTCAGATAGATAGTAAAGTATCAACGCTGAGAGGAAATCATTTCTCTCAACAATATTTTTATTGAAAACCTTCATCAGAGCCGCGGTAATTTTGCCTACATCAAAAACAAATTTCTTCACTTCGATTTCTTTTCTGATTATTAAACGTGCAAAAAGCGTCTTTACTTCTTGTCTAGATCGCAGATTGAATTTTGAGGTAAGCATGTTGCCGACAATACCTTCGATCTTTTCAGCTAATTTATTTTTAATATCAATGCTCTCATTATAAACACCGAGATACTGTGCTTTAGCATCTTTTAAAATATCTGGATCACTGCAAACCGCTATTGATTCTGTATTTTCTCTCCAGTATCGGTTGGTTACACTGAACCCAAGATTAATTTTGTTAAGATTTACTGAACTCACGACAAGATGCTTATCTGTAATAATAAGTTTTGCATGTATATCTTCTACGGTCCGAATGCCAATGTCCTGGGAGAGGAGTTCGCGAAGCATGTTGTTCATTCTGTCCTGGAAATCCATGCTTGTAGCGCCGCTCAATACCCTGATATCAAGCCCGTTTAATCTCATTTTAATCAAAAATGCTGAAAATTCTGTGTCTGTGAAACTTTCAGTGGAGATATACGCAAACTCAGAAGCTTCGGAGATCAACGACATGAGGAAGCTGCGACCCCTGCAATCAAAAGGAGCCAGATACAGCCTGTCTTCGACCGGTATATCCACGGGGCATAGAGCTGAAGGGTAGTGCCTTATCCAGTGTTTCCTGTGCGTTTCTGTTTCTATAATTCTGGGTAGTTCGAACAGAGACGGATCATCTTCTAAATCAGCTATTCTCTGCCGGATAGTTCCGTCATGTCCGGAATTTTCATTGATGAATAGATCGATAAGTTCCTCAAACTTCCTGTTGTATTCTTCAATTTTATCCGTCTCGTTCTTAAAAATGATGGCTGCATCAAGTTCCTCAGCCTGGGTGAAGTTCGCTGACAGCGCAATGGCGCTCTTATCCGTTACAATGAATTTCCCGTGGAATGAGTACCACCTGCCAACAGCAGTATTGGTTCTTTCAGGGTCTCCAACATTCCACTTACAGAAGTATAATCTGGCGCCGTTTCTTTCGACATTCTGGAACAGGCTGGTGACTTCAGCCTGTATATCTTGGTTGATGCTGTCGTAAGGAAGGGTTATTATTTCAACTCTTACGCCCTCACCCAATTTATTGTTTAGAACGTTGAATACTTCTCTGTTGTGTATCTGAAATAAAGCGATCCGGATGTCCTCTTCTGCATCACGCAGTTCACTGATGATTGTAGTGATTACGTTCGGGCTGAATTCAAATGTTTTCATTTATCTAATTTCTCTTCTTGTTCTCAGTTATAGATATACGTTTATTCACAATCTTGCCGCACCATTCGTCTGAAGATGATGCTTCGGGCGCGCTGGAGTATCTGGCGCGCCGGACATTTATAAATATTGAACGATTAATTTGAGGCGCTTCCGCAAAAAACGAACCGCAGATGAACGCAGATGAACGCAGATTTGCTATGCCGGGGCTGTGGCGCGGCGCGGGCTCGCTGGCGGCGTGGGGGGCGGGGAGGTGCCGGGGGAGGCGCCCGGTGAGGGGGCTGGGGTCTGGTGAGGGGAGGGCGCAGGGATAACAAAGGGGCATAATTTTTCCTCTTTTTTTGACCTTTAGTGGAGTTTCATTATATATTCTCGCAAGGGGAATGAAAGTATTCGCTTTATCGGTGGAAGCCGTACTTTACTATGATTCGATGCGGTTTCTGCAATGAGTTTAGTTACAGGTTGCATAACCACCGGCATAGGGAAGCGACCTGGTTTGCATCAGTCAAGTTGGCAGCGTTGCTAAGCGTACCGTCTTCCAATTGAAGCCAGATTTCTTCAGCCATACTATTTTCAATCGCAGCTCCGACAAAGAATAAGTGGGGCGAAAGCCCACGATCCGCAAATACCAGTCTTATGCGGGAAAGGGATGTTCTTGCTGTTTTCCAGTGCTCATCCGCCCCGGCGGGATCTATGCCGCCCTTAAGTTCTCCAAGTGCAATGTAAAGAGCAGGCTCTCCATAGCTAACGGAAAGTTCCTGACAACGACAATTGAAAAGGCACAAGTCCACGTTTTTCTTCAAAAATGGCACAGTAAGATTATATCTGACAGTCCGATTTCGACCGTCGCTTGACCAACTAAGCCCCTTTACATCCAACTCTATATCGGGGTCGTCTCCTGTTCCTTGTATCCATGTATTGCTCATGGAAGAAAGCCATTGATATGAAATTCCTGCAACTGAAAGAGTAGCAATAATTGCGCGAGTAAGCTTGCGTTGTGCCATTGCTCCGCCCACATTTCGCATAGATCCGCCTAATGCGTCCCCTCTTGTCAGAAGGAATCGAAAGACCAGCTCTTCAACAAAGTTCGGTCCGGCTGGCTCAAGGAACTGTTTTATCAATCCTTGTATCGCTTCCTCTTTGTCTTGCTGCTCCATATGTCCCGCAGCCTTATCCGAAACGCCAGATGCAGTCAATAAAGCAGCCTGTATTCCAGGAATATCGACCAATGAGGCAGGGGTTGCGGCTTGAGTTGCTGCTGCTTTTAGTGCCCTTGCTTCTTCGATGAATGGCGTTGCTCTACGGTTCCTTTCAAGCGCCAGGGCAACGAAACCAGCCCGTGTCTCCTCATAAGTTGTTACAAGACTTTTGCTACTGGTTAAATGCTGGCGATGTGGTTTATCTGTGGGCATTATATTTTTCTCCATACATACACGCATTTTCGCAAAGGATCACGCCCATGCTCACCCATTTGCTGGCTGCTGTTACCTTTGCCGTTCGGCAGTACAAGAATATTTTCAACACGGAATCCCAGCTTTTCAGCTATAGATGAGAGTATCATATCTACTGAGACGCTTGCGCCATCGTAACGAACATTGTCATTGACCATGAATAAGGGTGCATCCTGTTTCATCACGCGCGAACATTCAGCGATAACGCATGCCATTTCATAAAAGTAACCCCGTACCATCCTGGGGATGCCGTTGTTGTTCAGCTTACCCTGCTCCTTTTGATGTTCCAGGTACTGCAAGATAGCCTGTAGCAACTCCTGCCGATCCGCGGCAGCTATAGCGTTCGCCCATTGGGGATTAATGGTCAGCAAGTTTTTGGCATGGTTCTCAACAGTACAGCTTAGCATTTGCTGCCTGAGGTTGATGAGTTCTTTCTCGTCCACGCCAAGCAGCGCCAGTTCCAGGGCATAAGTCCGTGTATAGTCATAACGATTACAGTACGGGGGAGAGGTTACGATGGCATCGTATGAATTACACGGCAGCGCTGGCATTACATCCAGACATGAACCCTGAAAAAGATGGATATTGCCCTGAGTGTGCTCCTCCAGATGTCCACTGCCCAGCTTCAGGTCATGCAAAATCTCCTCTATCTTCGCGCAGATTGCCTGTTCGAAGTTAAGGATATGCCCCTTATTGAATGGTTTTCCTCCGTTCCTGCGTCCAGACCGATCATCCCACCGAAGATACTGACCATCTTTACGTGTGTAACTGATGGACTCCAGGACGCACAGCAGGGCAAAACGTAAGACAATCTGAACCCGTTCGTTCTCCTGCTGCAGCGTACCCATGTACCGCTCGATTGCATCGGATGTCTCTGCCGGGTACGCGCCGTCAGTAATTCGCAGTTTGGGCAGGGGATATCTCACCTGTGATTGCTTCCACGGACTGGTTTTCAACCATTGTCTGATAGCAGCAAAATCATCGTCTGTAAACTCTCTTTCCAAGCACAACCTGGTGGCAATGATCTGCTGTCCTATGGGAAGCAGTTCGATACAATCAACATCCATGCCTACAACACTGGCTGCAAACAGGGTCGTACCGCTCCCTGCGAACGGGTCCAAAACTTTACCGGAAGCAATCCCGTACCGGCAAAGCAGATACTCCACAAGAGGAGCGGAAAACGCTTCCTTGTATTTGTACCAGCGATAAGATGCCATTTTTTTGTTTGCCTGAAAGCTGACAAGTTGTCGCGTAAGGGACGGTTGAACTATAAACTTGTCCTGGAAGTGCTGCGATAGATTAAAATCAATATCATCAATCCCGGATAGAGCTTGCATCTGCCCGGGGACTACTATTTCGGGTTTCTCAGTCAGGTTTCCAGAGGAGATCATGGCTTCTGTGCTGAATTCAAACAGGTTCATCTCCACAGTTTTATTCTTTTTCTGGGTTAAACAGGATACCATATTTTACCTCGTAGATTTCTTTATGCATTTTCCCCGCGCATAGTATGATTTCATTCTGTCAATATATAACGTGTTGCCAAGCCCGCTGAAAGTATTGTGCATAAAACCCTGACTTGTCAAACCGGGCGCAGAAAATTTGGATAGAAGTAAGAGCGAGGGTTTTTGAGACGCCACCGATTTTATAAATCTTAATATATTAATTTGCGGCGCTTCAGCGAAAAGCAAAGCAGCAGTAGAACACGGATTGCACGGATGACACGGATTTACACGGATTTCGTATCCGTGGGCATCCGTGTTATCCGTGTCATCCGTGTTCTCCTCATCAGTCTGCTGGCACGCTGGCTTAGAAGTAAGGGCAGAGTTTGGATAAATAAGTTTTATAAATTTAATCTCATTAATGTCCGGCGCCGCGCTAAAAGAAGAGCCAGACTGGACAGGATGAACAGGATTTACAGGATTAGAACCTATCCGAAACGTTAAAACCACAGAGAGCACAGAGAACACAGAGACACTTTTAAAAAATCTCCGTGCTCTCTGTGTTCTCTGTGGTTCATTCGTAAATATACTTTTGATTGATTTTTCGGATAGGCTCTTAGTAGATGGGTTTATCCTGTCCATCCTGTTAATCCTGTCTGAATCCTTACTGTCCGGCGCTTCCGCAAAAAACGAACCGCAGATGAACGCAGATGAACGCAGATTTATTGTGCCGGGTCTGTACCTGGACTGGCGCAACATAGGCTTGCTGCCGGCGCAGGAGGCGGGGGTGCGCCAGTGCCGGCGCTCCTCTATGAGGGGGCTGTGTCTGGATTCGAGGAGAGCGTAGGAGGGCGGGGTTTGAGGCATGATTTTTCCTTAGTTTATTAATGTTTGGTAGAGTTTGTCATAAATTCTCAGATAGTGTTGTAAAAGTATTCTTACATATAATATCGATATCCAGATGGAGGATCTTTAACATCTCGATCACGCATTTCAGAGAGTATGTTCCCAACTTTTTCAGACACGGATAATGTTGTTGGTAGTCTTTTGCAGAAATCAGCACTATTCCAATCCAATTTGGAAAGTGCTAATATATCTTTAGAAATTAGATACGGAGTAGTACTCATTCTATATTGTTGAACAGCTATCGGCATCGGAACTGTACCTCCTGGGTAAGTCCCCAACGAAGGGATAAATCCTGTGGTAAATAAAAACCACTTGCTTTTATCTCCAAAGAAAGTCCCTCGTATTGCCGGGTAGTCATACCCAGAAGGATAGATACGAACTCCTACATTATCTATAATATGTAAATAATCTACAAGCTCTATTTCAGAATTTGTTTCATTAAGGCCATTTATTTCCTCCGTTGTGAAAGGAGAGGATTTGTGTACGACTACTCTATTAGGTAATTGACCTTGTTGTCTTTTAAAAAGAGATAATACATCCTCCATGATTTCGGAGGCCTGTTCAGATGTCAGAGTTGGAGTTAAACCCTGGCTTAAATCCCATGAAAAAGGTTTACCCCTAATAACCTGGCTTTCACCAGTTCTAAGAAAAATTTGTGCCATGCTTGTTCTCATCGACATGCACTCTTCTGATATCTCCTGATAGAAAGATATACCAACATAACAAGTTTTACTATCAATATCAGCCAACTTCCAAGGAAATCCTGTTCCTTTATAGTAAGTAGCAACTGCAAAATTCCAAGCTATTGTTGCAGGGTCTTGGGTGTCGCTGGAAAATTTAAGTGTTCTCGGTCTGATAATTTGTGTTACCATGTTATGTGTAAAGGCGATAACCTTCATTACATTGTGAAAATCAAATACCGGTGTATCAAATAAGTTCTTTGAACTATCGAAGGTTCTTCGCTCATACACTATTTTATCTATCTTATACTTGCTATCTTTACAGGAATTCATTAATTTATCAGAAAGTGGTAATAACACAATCCTTGGCAGAGGATGATTACCAGCTATATCCGAAAATTTTCGTTTATACAATTCAACTGCTCTCAATATCCTTTCTTTTCTATTGGGAGGAGATATTGCCCGATTCAATTCTTCTTGGGTGATTATTTCAATGTTGGATTCATCGATTTCTATTTCAAATCTAAGTTGGCTATCCTTTGAGATCCCTGGAAAATCTATTCCTCTTACATTTGAATCTGCTATATCCCTTCCTTCAATTCTCCATTTTAAACGTTCTAACCAATCTCTGAGAAGCTCCAGTGACTCCATCGTGCTAATAACACCTACAGAAATTGAAGTTGAATCTGAACTGCTAGATAGACCACTCGGCCCAAAATTCATAAGCCCAACTTTTGGATCTATCGTTGTTTTTCTTTCACCAAAGAAAAGTTCAGGTTCAGGTATTATTCTGGCTTCAAGAGTCATTTCCATCTCCGTATTCAGAAAGACTTCTTTGCTCTTTATCTAAAGATTGAGGAATCCCTAAGACACCAATGCTTTCAAAGTCCCCGAATTTGAACCTTTTAAACCAGCAGTTCATAGATTGATCTTCAGACTCCCTTTCAAACAAATAGTATTTCCAAAACTTGATCTTGGACAAGTACGTTGAATTTCTATTATAAAGAGGGTTACGGAAGTACCTATCAAGTCTATCTCTATTTTCCCCCTCTATTGGAATCCTACCGTCTGATGTATAGTGCCTGACAGGAGATATCTGAACATAAAAATGATCCCAATAAATTTTTGCATTTACTCTAACTGCTGAATGGAAAACATAATTTAGCTCAGAGTTATTTTTATTATCAAATATTGGACGAGCCACGCGTCTTGGCTTTCCGTTCATCGCATCAATATATCTATCCACAATTTTGTTATCATCGTAAAAAGGCTCAAAGAAATAAACATCTTTGTACTTCCTCATTCCACGAAAACGTAAAATTTTATTTAAATGATAATTTATCAAAGTAACTAATCTTTGATGATTAGAGGACATTAGCGTTCGTGTTTCAAGAGTCTCTGGTTCGCCTAAAGCTATTCCGTTAAATAAACTTTTATCTGGTGGACAAAAAGTATAGAGGATATTTCCCTCAAGTTTAAAAGGGTGATCAAATGAACCCCATATTTCTTCGGCGTGCTTATATTTACTTTTGATTATAGTTATATATTCAGGTAGTTCTATTCTCAAAAGGTTGGAGACGAGTTCACACTTTTCGTTAATCAGATTATTTCTTCGTTCTGATTCTTCCAACAAACTTTTAGCTTTTCTGGGAGGAGATATTGCACTTGTTTTTCTTTTTTCCTCGGATGCAATCTCCAAACGATAGGCAGGTCCTGTGTATGCATAAGTTTCTTTAAAAAAAGAGAGCATTTCAATCCACGGATAATCCTCAAATTCCAATTGTTTTTTATCGGATAAATGAAATTTGTTTTCCTCAATCCATTCTCTTAACATCGTTTCATCAATCTCATTACCTAATATTGCATCCCACCAGCGTGGATTAGATTCTTCTTGAATAAATATTAGGAGCTTGAATCTATTTTCTCTCGGCATTCTGAGCCATAGAAAAAGATAATCCATTAATTCTCCACAAAAATCTTTTTGCCTTAAACTAACTTTTGTGGCTTTAGCTTCAACATAAAATAGTCGTCCTGGGTCAACATCACGATTTACAAACACCATGTCTTGAAGATGACCCTCTATATACGAATCAGTAGTCTGACTATAACCTAAAGATTCAAGATACTGCCTTACGGCATTTTTAAAAGCTTCTCCTGTATATGTGAGGGATTCCCTTTCACGGCATATCCTAATTATTGGCATTAAGTCACCTCAAAAGTAAAATTGTTATGGCAATCGATTCAAAATTCTGCAATGCTAAGAAGGTACATGCTAATAAAGAATTGGAATATGTTGATACTTTTTTAGGGTACATTATCTAGCCAGTTGTTATATTGTATTTTTTCTGTCGTATCAGATATGGTTCATCTCCACCTTCTAAATGTTCCATAACCTCTTTTCTAACATCGTTTCTATCTATAGCGCCAGTAGCTCTAACTCCGGCTCTATGTGCACCAGCCTCAAGCACTATAAATTTATCAGAATCCGACGCCACAGCAACGCTTGAATTATGGGTAGTAAGTATGAACTGCCTGTTCTCCTTATTTCCACGCAATTTCAAAGTTATATCTTCCCATACTGATGCAACATCTAAGGCATCTTCAGGTTGGTCTATTATCACGGGCATTTTTCCCTCTAAAAGGGCTATAATTAGTAATGCGGTGCATTTTTGCCCTACCGATAATTCTTTCAAAGGATAATAGTTGCCATCTTCTTTCTGAAACTTAATAGAGGGCGAATCCTCAGGATAGCATGTATGCTGTATTCTCAATATATCTTCGAAATTCTCTATACTCCAAAGTTTTTCAACAATTTTAGTAGATGTTTCTTGAGCAATATTTACTTTAGTAGCAAGCTCGGCAGTTCTTTTCGCCAAAATCAAGTCTACGAAATCTCTGGGTAATAACGTGTTAACTATCTGCTCAATATTAGGTTCTCTTATTTTCGCTCCTTTTAACAAAGCTTTTAATTCGCTTTTGAATAAACTACGATTAGCTCTATGCGATATCTCTAATTTCAATTTTTCATGCGAACGCCCAGTAAGCTCTTCATATTTTTCTTTTCGCTTAGTATAATATTCTTTATGTACTTTATCTAAGGAATCCAGTAAATCTCGTCTTTCTGAGAACAAACTTTCAAACTCATCAACCTTGGATTGAAACTTTTTCTTTTCTTCCTCAAACTTCTTCTTTCTCTTATCGAGACTTACTCTGGTTTTTTCTACGTTTTTATCGATTCCCTTCTCCAGAAGTAATCTTTCATGTTCTTCTCTTTTTTCCGCCAAGGCAACTTGACAGATTGATATAGATTCAGAGATAGAAGAACTAAGTGATGATATTTCTGAAACAATAGCATTAAGTCTCTCGACCGTGATATCCTTAGCTTTTGTGGCAATCTCTGCTGCGCCAGATATTTCACTATCTTCAGCTAATTCTGTATCAATTTCTTCAAGAGTGAGTTTAGATAGGTTCTCTTTGGTGCTTTCTAGTTGAGTTCCAACATTATTGATGTAGGATAGATATTTATTTAAAGCGACATCTTTTTTCTCAAGCCTCTTTAGTTCCACAAAAGTTGGATTTTTTAATAATTCATCAATATTTGTAATTTGAGTACTAAGTGTATTTATTTGAACATCCAAATCGGCAACCCGTTCTTTAGCCAGTATGCTCTCAGAGAGCTTTTCGTCATTTAAGCTCAATTTTGTGGATAAATCATTTATCGTATCATCAAATGCGACAGTTTCTATGAATTTATCTATAAGCTCTAATTGTGCCTCTTCTCTTTCTGCTATTTTTATAACTTCTAACTGGCTGTATGCTAAAATAGGAAATAATGCTGCTATATCACCTTGATAATCTTCCCCTGTTGCAACATTTTTGCATTGGGAATTACACAGGATTTTTCCGCCTTCAAAGCCTTCATATGACTTTGTGACTTCATACAAAGCTCCATTCTCAAGTTGAAATGCAGCCATTATTTTGTGATTTTGTCCTAACTGTTTTTCAAGTTTGCTTGAATGATCTTCTAAAATCTTAGCATCACATGATGCTTGATCTAAAGCAAAGCGTAAAAATTCAACAGCCAAAGATTTACCAGTTCCTTTTCCACCTATTATACAATTTAAACCGGGCATAAATTCAAGATGTTGATCCTTCAAGAATCCATCGCTGATGCTTAAACTCACAATTTGAGGATAGTTATATTTTGGTACTTCATTAGCTAACATTATTCTTACACCAGAGTCTGCGAAACATTGTCTTAATCCTTCGAGATCAATTACATCCATTTTGAAATAAGAAAATTTACTTCCAATCCCTTCTATAGAATGTTTCTTAGCGTCCTCTGGGTCTGGGTTATCAGAAGCAAGGTAAAATGCCGGAATTCTCTTAAAACTCCTCTCTTTTTTTAGATCCGATGGCAGGCATTTTCCTTCGCATTCGACAGCAGCATATGCGGCTTCGTTAAATAGCTTTAGTCTCGAAATACCATCAAGTTCTTTAAAAACACCTTTAGGACTATCTATATGAGCCAATATGGCTAACCCATTGCGTTCTACAATTTTTACTATCACTTGCTCTGCATTAAGTTTTGAAATTGCATCAGTTGCTCCATATTTATCGGAAGTAATATCGATAGCTCCTAAAAAATTTTCTATATCGCTCCTTGATTTATTAATATCGAATAATGCCACAACATGTAACCCTTCTGATGTTGTTATTTCGACTCCGGGGAAAATAATCAAAGGTGTATTTTTCGCTTTCTCTTTAACAATGTCAATCCATTCTGCTGAATTATGGTCTGTTATTGCAATTGCATCCAATCTCATTTCAATAGATTTCTGAATAATGGCATCAGCCTCAACATTTTTATCCTTAAAACACTTTGAAGCTGGAGTATGTATATGAAGGTCGATTTTCCGAAATTTTAAGCCTTTAATCCCCATAAAACTCATATCCTCCTGTTTACTTTATCTCTTACACACTCTCACCCTCCCCCCACCCCGTACCTCTTTCTGTCCCTCAGCTCCTGCTTCTTCCCCTCATTCCACCCCGAAACAGCCTGTATATACCCGGTAACACGGCTAAGATGCTCCACATTCTCGCTCTCGCAATTTGGACACTCCTTCAGCAGCCCCGAAGCCACATGGAAATCGTCCATGCACACCGTCATATCCTTCGTGAAAGCGAAATATCCGACCTGCGTGCTCTTCGCTATGTTCATGGCGAACTCCTTGAGCCCGTGCGGGTCAGGCGCAGCCTCGCCCAGCCAGATGTGCAGGATGTTGCCCCCGTCCACTATCGGGAAGAAGGTCTCCTCAAGCTTGATGCGCTGCGGAAGCGATACCTCGGCGCTCGGGGGTACGTGCGTGCCGTTGGTGTAATATACAGGCAGGTCGCGCGTCTCATGTATGCGCGAAAGCGCAGCAGGCACGTTGCCCTTGATGATGGGCTCTGCGCATTTCCTGAACTCTGCATGCAGCAGGTCTGAGACCGCGAAGCGCTGCGCCGTGGTCTCAGCAGGCGTGCGCGCAAGCGCAATCTCCATCCCGTATTTCTCGCTCAGTTCCTTTGCGTAGAACTTCATCTCGAACATGGCGCGTATCGCAAGCCGCCGCGCTTCTTCGCTCTCGTGTATCTGCTTTCCTGAGTGGAACTGCACCATCTCGTTTATGCCCACGACGCCTATGGTGTACACAAGCCCTCTCATATCGACTGCGATCTCGCCCCTCTTCAGAGTCACCGGGTCCTTGGGTCTTTGTGTCGCAAAAGGCATTCTCTCGTTCTTCACTATTATGTCCATCCACTTGCGCTTCACCTTGAAGAGGTCGATGCACATGTCCATCATGCGCCTCAGTTCCTTGAAGAGCAGATCGTCGCTCTTCTGCGCCTTATATGCTGCGCGCGGGCAGTTGAGCGACACGACCTGCCATGCACCCATCGAGAAATGCTTCCCGTCCCTGAAGTACAGCTTGTCCTCGAACTCGCTGTCCTTATCGTGCGAGGAGGAGAAGTTGTACGCGCAGCACTGGTAGCAGCTGATGCCTTTCCCCGCGCCCCTGTATTCTGGCAGTTGATTGTCGAAATAAGGCGCGCCGTACTTTGCCGCAAGCTCAAACGCCTTGGTATATAATTCATCGTAGCTCAGCACGTCGGGATGTGTGCGGTTGAACTCCTCGTTCTCTTCCATGAAGTCAGGCTCAATGCTTATCTCTGGCTTGGGGAAGTTGAACGGCTTGCCCCAGTAATCGCCTATCAGCATCACGTTCATCAGCGCCTCAAAAGCAAGGCGCACCTCTCGCTCGAACTCGCCGTACGTGCGCCTCTTCTCCTGCACGCCGTCCCATATCCTGCCCTTGTACACAACCGGCTTATCCAGCCAGAGTTTTGGTACGCCAGGGGACAACTGAACGGAGGAGAAAACAAGCTGTCCCCCTCTGGCTACCATCATCTGTGTCATCTCATAAACGAACATCTGCATGAGCTGCTCTATCTCTTCATAGCTCATGCCCTCAAAATAGGGCGCAATAAAAGCCAGGAAATTATAGAACCCCTGCCCGCCTGCGAAATTGGTCTGCGCGCTCCCCAGCGCCTTCACTGCGTGGAGTATCGCCACCTCTGCTTTCTTGGCAGGACCTGCAACGCTCGCCTTTGTGCCGCTGCCGTCAGGCATGAGACCGTAATAAAAGAAATACCGCAGGTCCCAATCCTGGCAAAAAGCTCGGGTGCCGAGGTACTCAAGATCGTGGATGTGGATATCGCCGTTTAAGTGCGCGTCCGCAAGCTTCGGCGGCAGCATGAGGAGGTACTGCTCCTTGCTCATCTTGTCCGCCTTCTTCTTGTGCGAGGTCTCGGCGTTCTCCTGCAGGTTGGCGTTGTCCTTTGCCTCAAAGCCTGTGCCCATATCTATCCTGTAGGCATCGTAAACAGGCGTGCCCACCCTTGTGGAGATGTTCCTCCACTCGGTATGCCCGCGCTCAAGAAGTATTATATTGACCAGTTCCCTGACCAGCGGACCTGAGAGGAACTTTACTCCCATGTCCTTTATCCGCCTCTCTGTCTCCTTGGCTATCTCGCGTGCTTCCTCCTCGGTGATTGCCGGCTTCCCATGGAACTGCTCGCTGAGCTTCGTTTCCTTACGGAGCTGGTGAATGATTGCATTCCTGTCCCAGTCCATCAGGTGACCGTCTGTCGTCCTTACTTTGGGAATAACAGATACTGAATACCCGCCCAGCGTCTTCTGTATGGTCTGGACCTCTTTTGCCGCCTGAGCGCTCTTCTGTTCCCTGTCAGTAGCCTGTTGGGTCTTAAGAAAAGCACTTATCATCTCTTTCTTGTGCTCTTCCAGAAGATTCGATACCTGAACCTCAATGTACTTACCCATATGATTATTCCTCCTCTTTCTTTTGTGTTGTCCGGGTAATCGTTAAGCGTTAAGGAGGCTTTCCAGCTTGGTCTGGTCTATCCCGCTCTGGCTGAAAAGCTCCCTGTACGTATAAAAAGCGTTATCTACCTGCAGCACAGGCGCTGCCATGGTGAACACGCCGTTCATGTGAAGTTCGGTCAGCGCTGCCGGAGTAGCCATATCTACTTCCCTGTAGTTTATGTTCCTCTTGTCAAGTAACTGCTTGAGTACCCTGCAATTCGGGCAATTACTAGTAGAGTAGACCTGTATTTTTTTCATTGCCGTGTCTCCTTGTAAATTATAAGTACATTCCAAAAGTTTATAATGGTTTTTTAAACCATATCTGAATACAATTATTTATCGTTTGTTATCTGGTATTTTATCAGACGTGGTATATTATTAACATACCTGTTACCATAATATATATCAATATTGGTAACAGAATAACAAGAAAAAAATTATGTACTTGGCTTGTATGTTAGCTACAGTTTATGTTTCTCAAGTTCAAAGATGAGGTTTCATCAATATTATCCAATGCTTTGGCAAAAGCAGGTTTAGAGGCAGACGACCTTGCGCTGGCAGAATCGCCACATGCGGATATATCATCATCCGTGGCGTTCAAACTGGCTCCGAAATACAAACGGAGCCCCAAGGAAATATGCGAGGCGATATACAGGAATGTCAGGATACCGCCAGACACCTATGTCGACAGGGTAGAAATGGCTGGACCCTATCTCAATTTTTTCGTAAGCCGTGCGTACCTTAACGAGACCATCCTGAATATCCTGCTTGAGAGGGAGGATTTCGGGAGCCTTGGCAAAAAGGGAAAAGTGATCCTTGAGCACACCTCAGCAAACCCGGACGGTCCACTGCATATCGGGCACATAAGGAACTCGGTTATCGGCGACACCCTCTCCAGGGTACTCGCGCGGGCTGGCTACGATGTCGAGACCCAGTACTACATAAACGACATGGGCAGGCAGATCGCAGTAGTCGTCTGGGGGCTTATGAACTTCAGGTTCGATAAGACAAAGAAGACAGACCACGCCATAGCCGAGGTCTACATCAATGCCAACAAAACCTTGGTAGACGAAAAAGAGCACTCTCCAGAAGTTGACGCGATCATGAAGAAATACGAGATGGGCGACCCTGAGACTGTCAAAAATTTCAAGGATGCCATCGATATTGCGATGCAGGGAATAAAAGAGACCCTGACATGCATGAACATCCATCACGATACCTTCATTTGGGAATCCCAGTTCGTGCGCTCAGGCGACGTGGACAGGATAATAGCGCGCATCAAAAAGCTTGACCGCACAAAGGTAAAGGACGGCGCGCTCATGGTCGATCTGAAAGATATGGGGATCGAGAAGCCGCTTGTGATACAGCGCTCTGACGGCACATCCCTCTATACTACCCGCGATCTTGCGTACCATGAATGGAAAGTCAGGAGAAGCGACCGGATGATCGACGTCCTCGGAGCCGACCACAAGCTGATCTCGTCTCAATTAAAAGCAGTCCTGCGTATCCTCGGTATTCCAGAGCCCGAAATAGTAATATTTGAGTTCGTCTCTCTGCCCGAAGGCTCGATGAGCACGCGGCGCGGCGTCTTTATATCAGCGGACGAGCTGCTGGACCAGGTAGAGAAAGCTGCATACGAGGAAGTGAACAGGCGGCGCCCTGAGACCGACGAGGAGTTCAAGAAGAAGGTGGCTGCGTTCGTAAGCATCGGCGCTGTGAGGTACGACATCGTCCGCGTCTCGCCTGAAAAAGCCACTACGTTTGACTGGAAAGAAGCGCTGGACTTTGAGAAGCAGGGCGCGCCTTTCATCCAGTACGCCCACGCCCGCGCATGCAGTATCCTCAAGAACGCACAGGACGAGGGCATTGTGTATGAGAAGTACGACCCTAATATTCTGGTTGAAGAGCAGGAGATTATGCTGATAAAAAAGCTTGCTCAATTTGGAAATGCGATAGATAATACCGCACGCGAGTTAAAGCCTAATATTATCGCCATTTATGCCAGGGAAGTTGCTGATGCTTTTAACCAGTTCTACAGGTATGTGCCCGTACTTGCCGCCGAGCCTGAATTCAGAGCCTCGCGCCTGGAGCTTGTAGAGTGTTCCAGGATCGTACTGGCGAATGCGCTTGATACGCTCGGTATAATTGCGCCTGAATCTATGTAATTATGAAAATCATCTCTGTTGTAGGCTACAAAAAGTCAGGGAAAACATCCCTGGTAGAACGTCTGGTTAAATCCCTTAAGGTTCACGGCTCAGTGGGGACGGTAAAGCACCTTCACGAGCACTCCATAAACACGCCTGGCACAGATACGTGGAAACATATGCAGGCTGGCGCAGATATCGCTGTGGGCGTAACAAAGGATGAGCTTGTGAAATTCTCGCGGGAGAATAATCTCACAGCCGCACTGGATGAGCTTACAAATGCAGGAATGGATTTCGGGATCGTTGAGGGTTTTAAGGAAAGCAACCTTACCAAAATAGCTCTTGGCGAAGTTCCTGCGCCAAACATCGTCATGCAGCTTGATTCATCCGAGAACGCTGATATCGATGAAATAACCCGCTTGGTTCTCAACCAGCCTGAATATCATACGCTCGGTTCGCTTGTAAAAAGGGTACGCCGATCAAAAGACATAGAAAAAGCAGGAGCCATCGGTACATTTACGGGTATTGTCAGGGCTGTCACGGGGGAGACCCGAACAGAATTCCTTGAGTTCGAGGAATACTCAGGGATTGCTCGGCAAAAAATGGATCAAATATGTGCTGAACTCAGGCAAAAAGAAGGTATAATAGATGTCCTGATGTACCATAGAACCGGTATCATTCCCAGGGGGAAAGATATTGTTCACATCGTTGTTGCTGCAGGGCACAGGGAGCAGCTCTTCCCTGTTCTGAGTGAGGCTATTGAACGTCTCAAGGCGGAGGTCCCTATCTGGAAAAAAGAGCATACACTAGAAGGTGAGTGGTGGGTACATGATAGTCCAATTAAGGAAAATTTTGAAACCCAGTAAAAAAATAATTATGCTTATTCTTTGATCGGTTCTATTCCCAGACCAAGGAAGGTCTTTGAGGAATACAGGAAGAGATTTAGGTTCTTAATGATTATAATAACAATTATAATCATTTTTTAAATTTTTAAAAAGCGATAAATTTATATATCGGTGTTGCACATAGATGTGACATATAACAGCCAATGGGGATAAGTGGACTTCAAGAAAACCCCTTGGTAGGAGTAGGATGCAATGAAAAGTAAAGTAATAACGATTACTGCAGTTCTTGCAGTTTTAGTGGCAATGACGAGTGTAGCGTCAGCAGCTAATGATCAGATGTTTGTATATACACACGGTACAAATAACTTGGTAACAAAGATTCCTCTGATACCAAATGGCCCGGCAGTTCCTCTGGACGTTGGAATTACCTTTGCCGCAGATCGGCTCTCTCCGGATAATGGTCATGCCTTCGATTATACTGTTACGGTAACCAATGACCCTGGAGGTGCAGCAGCTACCGATATAACTTTGACTGCAGTTGCAGATAATGACCCGCTCACAACCGCGCCGTATTTTCCATTATATTGGTCTCAAGATTTGGGTGCAGGACAGACCCAGAAAATCTTTATAACAGTAAGCTCGACTGGCCCTGTGGGTGCAATCTATGACATACAATTACAGGATATAACAACTTCACCTAACCCAACCATATTCTCCTTCTCAACTCAAAATATAGATGCAACCAATATACCTGAGTTTCCCACGATTGCCATGCCAGTAGTTGGAGCACTGGGAATATTGCTCTTCTTCCAGAGCAGGAAGACAAAAGTAGGAAAATAGGGAGTGATATAAATGAAAGAAGAGATTAGTAGAAATAATGAGATTAGTGAAAATGATAAATTCCGAATGAACAGAAGAACCTTTGTGAAGTTAGCCGGCACTGCCATAGGTGCAGCAGCGTTGGGCATTGGCATAAGGAATATTCCAGGTGTATCTGCCGCATCTCCACCAGTTCCTCTGGATCCCTTGACCCTGGCGAAATATGTGGATGACTTGGTCGTTCCACCGGAATTTACACCCATTGATAATCCATCGTACCCTGATGCAGATTACTATGGAATAACGATGAGACAGTTCACTCAAAAGCTGCATAGAGATTTCCCAAGTGATACAACGGTGTGGGGTTACGGTGCTGCTGGCAATGATGCTACATCGCACTTCCCTGGCTTCACCATAAAGGCAACGAAAGGTAAACCGGTAGTTGTCAAGTATATAAATAACCTTCCAACCACCCATCTCCTGCCGATAGATACAACCCTTTTCCACGGTGATCTGTCACTTATAAATAATCCGGTCCGGGTGGTGCCTCATTTGCATGGAGGATTCACTCCGCCGCAGTTCGATGGGCATCCGGAAGCCTGGTTCACATCGGATCAATTAAATGCAGTACACGGTACCCACTACGCATCTATGCCTGATGCGGCACCAAACGAATGCATATTCTCCTATCCCAACCAGCAGCAGGCTACAACAGTCTGGTATCATGATCACGGGATGGGCATCACGCGACTGAATGTTTATGCCGGGCTGGCTGGCTTCTACCTTATCAGGGATAATCTTGATACAGGTGTTGAGGGCGAGGGTCTCAATATCCCCAAAGGGAATTATGAGATTCCAATAGTGATCCAGGATAGAATGTTCGATACAAGCGGTCAACTGCTATACCCTGTCCAGGATCCCCTGCCTGCAGGCTCTGAGGCACCTCCTGTCTGGGTGCCGGAGTTCTTTGGAAACATTGCTGTTGTGAATGGCGTAGTCTTCCCGCGCTTAATAGTGGAAACCAGGAGATATAGATTCAGACTCCTGAACGGCTCAAACGCCAGGTTCTACCAGTTGAGGTTCGTTAACCAAACTACAAAACAACCGGCACCGTTCTATGTAATCGGGACCGATGGAGGCTTACTTCCCAAGCCCGTGAAGCTCAATACTATCATGCTGGCACCGGCTGAACGCGCAGATATCATTTTTGACTTTACTGGCATTCCTAAGGGAACAGAGTTTATCCTTACGAACAATGCTAAAGCGCCATATCCGAGCGGTGGAGACTTAGACCTTCCAGAGATCATGAAATTCATGGTTGCCAATGATCCTACAGTTCCGGATACTACAACTCAGCCCTCAGGACTCGTGCTGCCCCCGGTTCCAAGACTCACTCCGACTCTTGGGGCGCCTATGAGGGAAATAGTCCTCAAAGAAAAAGAGGACCCAATAACGGGTTTCCCTGTCATGGTGCTGCTCAACAACAGGCTTTTCGCTGACCCGGTCGAAGAGAACCCGAAAGAAGGAGATACCGAGATCTGGCAGTTCATCAACCTGACTCCGGATGCCCATCCCATGCATATGCATCTTGTCCAGTTCCAGGTGTATAACAGGCAGTTCTTCAATCATCCGTTATACCTGCAAGACTGGCTCGCATGGATTGCAGCAGGTCGTCCGGCATCAACGAAACCAGTGCTTGCGAATTACCTTCTGGGGACTCCAATCAAACCTCCAGCCGAAGAGATGGGGTGGAAGGATACTGCCAAGGCGTTCCCCGCCCAGATCCTGCGGGTAATCGCCAAGTTCGATATTCCTCCTGGCTCACAAAAGCTAAGGGAATATGCAGATCCTGCCGTATTAGGGACCTCTGGGGACAACTATCAGTACGTCTACCACTGCCATATCTTGGAGCATGAAGACAACGAGATGATGCGCCCGTATGATGTAGTTCCGAAGTGAATACCTGGTTAACAGGTATTCCTCTTTTTCTTTTTTTAAGCACGTAATTCCAGAACAGGATTATCAAAATAGTTCTTCTTATTGAAAATAAAGTTCAACAGCGTAAGTCCTACGTTAATTTTAAATATTCTGGATGCGCTATTTTTAGTAGTAGGAATGTTAGTTAGATTTTCTTGAAAAGAAAGCGGGGTAAATGAGGGATGGGATCGGAGACGCACTTTCTTGAAAGAAAAGTGGAGTAGGATATGAAACATAAAACTGAAATGAGTGGTGGCGACGTCTCGAGTAAAGACGATATGTACAGGATGAATAGGAGAACATTTGTGAAGTTGGCTGGTGCAACCGCGGGTGCCTTAGCATTGGGCAGGGTCTTAGGTTTTGATACACTTCCGACAGCGCGTGCATTTTACAATAGTACCGGGCTGACAAAGTTCACCCAGCCACTTCGCGGCGTCTTCCCGATTGATCCCAATGGCATTCCGGTAGCAGTGCCGGACGGAATACGAAATTGGAAAGGAAGTAAAATTCCAGCTCAACATTACACGATTGACATCAATCAGTACCAGGACGCCTTGCATCCCAGCTTTGCCCCTGGCAGCACGACTCTGCGCGGCTACCATTCGCGGAAAAATCTGGGCGGGGCTCCGCCGCAGAGACACCTCGGCGGCATTATCGTGGCGGAAAGAGGCATACCGGTGCAGATCACCGTCCAGAACAACCTGACTGGCAACCATCCTCTTCCGGTGGACACCTCCATCATGGGGGCGTCCGATGGAGTGAACCGCGTGACGAATCACCTTCACGGAGGTGAGGTCCCGTGGATCAGCGACGGTGGACCGTTCTCCTGGTTTGATAATGCCGGCAACTACGGCGAGAGCGCGCAAAAAGGTGCACTGAACATCTATAAGGTCATGAACCCGAAGCTCAAGCCTGGTCAAGCCGAGTATTACTACCCCAACAACCAGAGCGCCCGGATGGAGTGGTATCATGATCATGCTGTTGGCATCACGCGCATTAACGCATACTCAGGAATTGCCTCTGCCTACATAATCCGCGATCTCTTTGAGAGGGGATTGCGACTCTTCGGTCTGCCCGACTTTATCGAAAAAGGCGGACGCGAGATACCGATTATCATCCAGGACAAAATCTTTGTAGACAAAAATACGATTGGAACCGTGGATCCCACTTGGCCAGGACCAACCTCTACCGGCAGCCTGTGGTACCCGCACGCTTACGATAGGTGGGACAGCGCGCCTGGCTCAACTCAGCCCGACCCCTCTGTCATCCCGGAGATGTTCGGCGACACGATGCTTGCGAACGGCGTGGTCTTCCCCTTTGCGCCAGTGGAACCGCGCCGCTATCGCCTGCGCATCCTCAACGCCTGCCAGGCCCGCGTCCTCAATCTGCAGCTTTACGAAGACGACGGCACCGGGAAGGCGGGCACGACCAAACCGGGTCCCGACTTCCTCGTCATAGGAACAGAAGGCGGTTTCCTGGCAAAGCCAGCGCTAGTCAAGCATTCGCAGATGATATATCTATCGGACGGTGTCTCAGTTGATCCCGCGAATCCCGGCGGAAGTCTCATCACTGCCCCTGCGGAGCGCTGGGACATTATCGTAGACTTTAGCGGATTTGCTGGGAAAAAACTCATCCTTTACAACGATGCGCCTGCACCGTACCCCGGAGGCGACGCGGTCAATGATTATCAGAACGCTAACGTCGGACCCGACTCGCGGAATATCATGCGATTTGATGTTGCCACGACGATCACAGGTGAGGCGGATAAGAAGCTGCGTATCAGCCCGGCGACACCTCTCGCGCTCAATAAGCTTTCCTTAATCAATCCGTTCCTGGTGCCTCTGAACACTTCCGTGATCGACCCGGCAACTGGCAATGTGACAATCCCTTCCATAGCTAAAGTTGTCCGCCAGTTAACCTTGAACGAAGTCTTCGATCAATACGGCCGCCTGATCCAGATGCTGGGCACGAATCTGACAGTACCCCTGCCGACGGGATTCACGATGGACCCGGCAACCCCGGACGCTCCTAACAATTACTCCCGAGCGTACGTAGACCCGACGACGGAAACACCGACAGCCGGCACGGTGGAGGTCTGGCAGATTGCCAATCTCACAGGCGATACGCACCCCATACATTTCCATCTGGTGAATGTCCAGCTCCTCGCGAGGCAGCCGTTCATAGACACATCTGGCGTGTACCATTATTCTAACGGCGTGCCATCCTACACTGGGCCTGCCCGCGGTCCTGATCCAACCGAGCTGGGATGGAAGGAAACGGTCAAGATGAATCCGGGCGAGGTTACTACCGTCATTATGAAATTCCACCTGCCCAGGGTTCCCTTCAAAGTTCCAGCAAGCCCGCGCACAGGTGGGAATGAATACGTGTGGCACTGCCACATCCTGGAGCACGAAGAGCATGATATGATGCGACCCTTGGTGGTGATAGGAGATAATGAGCAAGGGGATAATGAGCAAGGGGATAATGAGCAAGGGGATAATGAGTAAGGGGATATCACGATATGATACGACCCTTGAATTGTGACGCAGGTAATTTTAGTAGAAAAAGGATCTAGAGCTAGCAAACAACAACGGCAGGCCGTCTTAAAAACGGGTCTGCCGTTGTTTGTTGTTGCCAATGTTTTTGAAGTAGCATAAACCCTGTACAAACCTTTCCTGCGTTCCTATCATTCATTATCACCTCCCTGTATTTCCCTTTATAATGATGACCTGTTAAACATTATTGAACTCATTGTATTTAACTTTCGCCTGTATGAATGGGGATACCAGCTCAGGGACCTTATCTGGTTTCCTCATGCTGTTAGTTAAGTTTATATATCATAACTACTTACTTAAGGTTAGTAACCCCAGGTGACTAACCTGAGGTGAAGTACGGATATGGAATCAGCACAACTGCTTGACATACTCGGGAACGAGAACCGAAGGAAAATCCTGCATCTGTTAGCGAGCAGACCCTGCTATATGAGCGAAATAGCAGAGCGGCTGGATGTGGGAGCAAAAGCGGTACTCGGACACCTTGAGCTCCTTGAGCGTACAGGTCTGATCGAAGCCAGCGTTGATGAACAGCGGCGCAAGTATTTCCACATCGCAGATAACCTGCGGCTGGAAGTATCTGTGTCGCCGTTCTCCTTTGAGGTGAGCACGACGACTGTCGCCTTCTCGGCTGCGCCAAAAGTGCAGGAAGAGGACAGCCATGCGCTCTCTGACCTGCGATCCCATTACATGGAAATACAGGGACTTCTGGAACACAGGCAGCGGATAATGCTGGAATACCAGAATGTTCAGAGTGAAATAACCGAAATGATGGGAGCATGCATGGATGCTATCGAGAGGATGGCGGAGAATTACATAGAGGCTGAGATACTCTATGCTCTGCTTAAGAAGCCCATGGATAAACGGGCGCTGTCAATTCAGCTCGGGATACCCGAATACGTGCTTGAGGAATATCTGGCAAGAATGGAAAGAGAACAGACTATAAAAATGGACGAAAAGAACTACTGTATATGCTAAAGTATATACATCCAGACTAAAATAAACATATGGAGGTTAGAAAAAATGTTCAGAACATGGAGAAGACCCGACAGGGGTATTTTCGACGAGTTCGAAAAGGAGTTTGAGGAACTGAATGAGTCGGTAAACCGCATGATGCGCTCACTCGGAGAGGAGCCGTTGGTTTACGGGTTCAGCCTTCAGGTAGGACCTGACGGCGTGCCGCACGTGCAGCGCTTCGGGAACGTCATGCCGACTGTCAGAGGTGAGAACGTGAGAGAACCTTTCACAAGCTCGATGGTAGATGAGAAAAACAATGAATTCAACATAACTGTAGAAATGCCGGGAATCCAGAAAGAGGACATAGAGGTGAACGCGACCGAGAGCGACGTGGTCATCAAAGCCGAAGGAGAGCGGAAATACTACAAGAACATAAGGATACCTGCCCCGGTCGATCCTGAGAGCGCGAAGGCAAAGTACAACAACGGCGTACTGGAAGTGACTTTTAAGCTCAAAGAACCCTCAAAACCAAAAGGAAAACCGGTAAAAATCGAATAAATAAATAGAAACAAACACTCTAAAAATCAAATATATGTTATCCACAGACAGAAAAGACAAGGTTGTAACCTTAAAAGTAGGCGAAGCAAAATCATACGATGCTGGCAGGGGCATCGCCCGTATCGATCCTGAGATCACCTACAGGCTCGGACTTGCGACCGGGGACGTAATCGGGATCGAGGGTACGAAAAAGACTGCCGCGCTCGTATGGCCGGGTTATCCCGAGGACAGCAACACCGGGATAATACGGATAGACGGGACTGTGAGACGGAACGCTGGAGCAGGCATCGATGACAGGGTGAAGGTGCGGAAGATCCAGACAGCGCCTGCTGAGAAGATACTGTTCGCACCCACCCAGCCCCTGAAGATACAGGGAGGAGAGACGTATCTGGCTCACAGCCTTGAGGGCAGGGTGATATCACGCGGTGATGCGGTCGAACTGAACATCATGGGTCGCCGCGTTGATCTTGTGGCAATCTCGACAAAGCCTGCCATAGATTCGGTCATAATCACTGCAGGCACGCAGATAGAAATAAGCGAGAGACCTGCAAAAGATATCTCAGCCATTCCCAGGGTCTCGTATGAAGACATAGGAGGGCTGGGAGACGAAGTAAGGAAAGTAAGGGAGATGATAGAGCTTCCGCTGCGCCATCCTGAGATCTTCGAACGCCTCGGCGTTGAGGCTCCGAAGGGAGTTTTACTGCACGGTCCTCCAGGCACGGGAAAAACCCTGCTGGCAAAAGCCCTCGCCTCTGAGACGAACGCCAACTTCCTGACTCTCAGCGGTCCTGAGATCATGAGCAAATTCTACGGCGAATCCGAGGAGAGGCTGCGGGATATTTTCAAGCAGGCAGAGGATAACGCGCCGAGCATCATACTAATCGACGAGATAGACAGCATCGCCCCGAAGAGAGAAGAGGTCACGGGCGAAGTGGAGCGGCGCGTTGTAGCGCAGCTGCTGGCTGTAATGGACGGTCTAAAAGCAAGAGGAAAGGTCGTGGTCATAGGAGCGACGAACAGACCGCATGCCATAGACCCTGCGCTTCGCCGCCCCGGAAGGTTTGACCGGGAGATCGAGATAGGAGTACCCGACAGGAAAGCCAGGCTTGAGATTCTGCAGATCCACTCGCGCGGAATGCCACTGGCTGAGGATGTGAGCCTGGAGAAATTCGCAGACCTGACGCACGGTTTCGTCGGCGCCGACCTTGCTGCGCTTGCGCGCGAGGCTGCTATATGGTCTATCAGACGGGTGCTTCCTGAGATAGATCTTGATGTGGAGAGCATACCTGCCGAGATACTTAACAAGCTCGTTGTTACTGCGGCAGATTTCAACAACGCCATGCGTGAGATGACACCCTCAGCGCTGCGCGAGGTGTTCATAGAATCACCCAATGTGCACTGGAGCGATATAGGCGGGCTTGAGAGCGCAAAACAGGAATTGAAGGAAGCAGTGGAGTGGCCGCTCCGGTATCCAGCGCTCTTCAAGCAGCTCAACGCCAAGCCGCCGAAGGGCATCCTGCTCTACGGTCCGCCGGGCACTGGAAAAACGCTGCTGGCAAAAGCAGTCGCCACCGAGAGCGAAGCCAATTTCATAAGCGTGAAGGGACCTGAGTTCCTGAGCAAATGGGTAGGGGAAAGCGAAAAAGCGGTGCGTGAGACGTTCCGGAAAGCCAAGCAGGCTGCGCCGTGCATAATCTTTTTTGACGAGATAGACTCTATAACCCCGACGCGCGGCACAGGCTCTGACTCCCATGTGACAGAGCGGGTCATCAGCCAGATGCTCTCAGAGATTGACGGCATCGAGGAGCTGCACAATGTCACGGTCATCGCAGCCACGAACAGACCAGATATGATCGATGCTGCGCTGCTCCGCCCTGGCAGGCTTGACCGCCTGGTTTACGTGACCCCGCCGGATGAGAGCGCAAGGTACGAAATATTCAAGATCCATCTCTCAAACAAGCCTCTTGAGAGCGATGTTGACCTGAACATACTTGCAAGGGATACTGACGGCTTCACGGGTGCGGATATCGCATCCATATGCAACGAAGCCACGATGCTGGCGATAAGGGAGTACGTAACTTCCGGGAAGCCGACAGACGAGGAATCCATCAAGCAGATCAAGATCGGATACCATCATCTCAAGGACGCCATGAGAAAGATAAAACCGTATTACCAGAAGGAGACCGAGAAATACAAAAAGATATCGGAGAACTTTATATATCAGTAGATATATGAGTACATATAGAGGAATCGAAGGCAGCCCGGGCAGTTCATGTTATATTTTATGTACGATAAAGTATGTGATATAAATACGAATAAACATGAATGAAAAAATAATGCTTCGTGTAGCGGAAGCGCATCACAGGGACGTCGGCAGGGATATCGCAAGGATAGATAGGAGCCTGATGGAAAAACTCGGTATCCTGAGCGGCGATGTCATCCTTGTGATAGGCAAGGAAAAAGCATGCGCCATAGCCGGAGCGGGCTACCCCGAGGATGAGGAACAGGAACTGATACGCATAGACGGAAGTATAAGGACAAATGCCCGCATTGGGATAGATGACAAAGTGTTTGTCCAGAAATCTACCGTCATGCAGGCGAACAGGGTAGTGCTTGCGCCGACGCAGCAGGTGCGCCTTGTAGGTGGACCGCAGTACTTGCAGCGCGTACTTGAGGGCAGACCTCTTATGAAGGGGCAGCGCCTCCGCGTAGAGACCGTTAGCAACCCTCTCTCGTTCATCGTTGTCTCGACCCAGCCACCGGGGCCTGTTGTTGTTTCAAGGAACACAAGCCTTGTCGTTAAAGAGCAGGTCATGGAAGAGCTGGAGATGCGCCCTACACACCTTACGTATGAGGATATCGGGGGGCTGCGGCGCGAGATAGGACTGATAAGGGAGATGATAGAGCTTCCACTCCGGCATCCTGAGCTTTTCCAAAAACTGGGCATTGACCCGCCGAAAGGGGTGCTGCTGCATGGTCCTCCGGGTACAGGTAAAACGATGATCGCGAAGGCTGTGGCTAACGAGACGGACGCGAATTTCGTTTCGATAAGCGGTCCTGAGATCATGAGTAAATACTACGGGGAGAGCGAGAAGCATATACGTGAGATATTTGAGGAGGCTGAGAAGACAGCCCCGACCATTATATTCATAGATGAGATAGACAGCATTGCACCGAAGAGGGAAGAGGTCACGGGCGAGGTGGAAAGGCGCGTTGTAGCTCAGTTGTTATCGCTTATGGACGGCTTGAAATCGCGCGGTCAGGTGATAGTCATTGCCGCCACCAACAGACCGAACGCAATCGACCCCGCCCTTCGCCGCGGCGGCAGGTTTGACCGCGAGATCGAGATAGGAATCCCTGACAGGCTCGGCAGGTTTGATGTGCTTCAGATACACACACGCGGCATGCCGCTTTCAGAGGACATGGCTGAAGGGAAAGGGATGCGCGAGATTGCCGATATGACGCACGGCTTCGTTGGCGCGGACATATCCTCACTGTGCAAGGAAGCTGCAATGCACGCTATCAGGCTTATCCTGCCGAAAATAAATATCCAGGAGGAGATACCGCCTGAGATCATGGAGAGGCTGGTCGTAACAAAGGACGATTTTTACGAGGCTTTCCGCAACATCGAGCCCTCAGCCATGCGCGAGGTGTATATCGAGGTGCCTGAGGTGAGATGGAGCAATATCGGAGGGCTTGAATCCGTGAAGCAGGAGCTTATTGAGGCTGTTGAGTGGCCGCTTAAATACCCTGAGGCTTTTGAGGCAATAAATACGCGACCTCCGAAAGGTGTGCTGCTGTTCGGACCTCCGGGGACAGGGAAAACACTGCTCGCAAAAGCTATAGCCACAGAGAGCCTGGCCAACTTCATAAGCATCAAGGGTCCTGAGCTTCTGAGCAAATACGTGGGCGAGTCTGAGCGCATAGTCAGGGAGACGTTCCGGAAGGCGCGCCAGGCAGCGCCTGCTATCATTTTCTTTGACGAGATAGACTCCATCGTACCCGCGCGCGGGTCTTCTTTTGATTCCGGTGTTACCGAGAGGGTGGTGAGCCAGATACTCACCGAGCTTGACGGGCTTGAGGAACTAAAGAACGTTGTCGTGGTGGCAGCGACTAACCGACCTGAGCTTATCGACCCTGCGCTTCTCCGCCCGGGCAGGCTTGACAGGCTCATCTACATAAGACCGCCTGACCAGAAAGAGAGAGAAATGATATTCGGTATCCATCTGAGAGGAAAACCTTTATCTGCAGATATCAACATGGAGAGACTTGCTGAAAGAGCCGAGAGGTACGTCGGCGCCGATATTGAGGCTATATGCAGAGAAGCTGCCATGCTGGCTCTTCGCGACTTTATCAAGCCTGGCATGGAGAGAGAGGAAGTAAAGGAATTATCGTCTGCGATTATTATCGGGGACGAACATTTTGAGAAAGCTTTTAATATGGTGAGACCTACTCCGTGGAATCTGAAGGAGTACGAAGAGTTGATGGCTTTTTCGAAAGCTATCGACAGAGTAAAAAAGAAAAAGGAAAACTAATAATGAAAAAGAGTAAAGATATTGATGATTTCATAAAATGGCTGGAAGAGGCTGTCGACGGGATGCAGGATGAAGGCGGCGTATCAAAGCGACCGATATTCATTGATATTTCAATAAACCTGTGCCCGGTCATGGATTATGAGCCTGCCGACTTTTGCGTCCAGAGGGAGAGCAAAGTACCTGTGGATGTTCTTGAGACCGAGAAAAATATACATGCAGTGGTCGGGCTTGCCGGGATGAAGAAGGAAGATATCAGGCTCATCTGCACCGGGAAGACGCTTGAGATAAGTAACGAGCAGGGGACGCTGAAAGAGATTATCGAGCTGCCTGCAAAGGTTAACAGGACCGGCATGAGGACCACGTACGAGAATGGTGTCCTTGAGGTAGTTTTTAATAAATCAAAGAAACGGGTTAAAAAGAATAATTATTAACCTTTTAACCGCTTATTCAGGGGCACATGGCAAAAGTAGAAGTAGTGATGGACGAACGTACGCTCATCGCCAGGCATATGCTCAATCTCAGGCTTGTAAAACTATCCTGGGCTCTATTCTTCATACTGGTCGGCGGAAGCTGGATCCTTGAGGGCATGGGAAGGATAGACAACGCGCAGAAGTGGGCGCTTATATACGCAGGGAGCGGCGCGATACTTCTTTTGTTGAATCTCCTGCGAATCATATGGAGGCTCAACATCAGCAGGTTCACGGTCGGGCTCGGCGTGCTGGGTCTGCTGTTCGGGCTGGCAAAGTACTATGCACTGGGCGATTTTTCGATATGGGCTGCGGTTGTGCTGGTCATCGGCGTTTTTATGCTGTTCGAGGTGCTGAGGAGATAGCAACGACTTAGAACACGGATTGCACGGATGAACGGATGCGCACGGATACGGAATCCGTGAAGATCCGTCCAATCCGTGTCATCCGTGTTCAATTGCAGTAACCCAGACATCTGCTTTATCGGCGTTCATCTGCGGGCTAATAACGATTACGATTCCGTCACGGAATCAATATTGTAAAATTCCGTAACGGCATTTAACCTGATAAAACCCGTTACGGGTTTGTTGTCGATAAAATCCGTAACGGGAATTAGCACAAACATTTTTATTCAAGTCTCTTATTTTAATTTATAGCGAATCTTCTTCGGCAGGTCTGACCTTTCTATCCTGGGAGTGGACTAAGTCTTATTCAGGGAAAGATATTTTATCCCTGCCTGCCAGTAGATAGCTACCCCAGCAAAATGTCGTATAAGATAGATTATACGACATTTTTATATATATGGCAGGACAATAAATGACTGGTATGCAAAACGATACGCCGCTGGCATTAAAGAAGCTTGAGACTGAAATGAAGCTGAGGGGATTCTCAAAGCAGACCTCCAAAATGTACCTTTTCTATAATACCAAATTCCTTGCGTACATTAAAAAGCCTCAGGAGGATGTCGATGAGGATGATATAAAGGAATACCTGGCGCACAAGATGTCAGATCATTCCCTATCAAATGCCTCGATCTCACTAATCAAAGCCTCGCTGAAATTCTTCTACACCGAAATACTTGGTAAAAACCTGGCGCTTATCAAAACGCCGAAAGCCTCGAAAAAATTACCTGTCGTACTGACACGCAAAGAGATAAGAGACCTGCTCGATAATACCGAGAACCCAAAGCACAGACTTTTGATCGAACTACTTTACTCCACAGGCTTGCGGCTTTCCGAATGTGTCAACCTGAAATACTCAGATCTCGACCTGAACGAAGGAATTGGCTGGGTACGTATGGGGAAAGGCGCGAAGGACAGGATATTCATTATCTCCGGGATGTTCAGGAGAGACCTGCTGGAATACAGGGAAAAAAGCGGCGCAGATGGGAAAGGATACATATTCTCGATGAGCGGCAAAAAAATGTCACCACGCGGAATCCAGCATGCGATCAAGAAAGCAGCGAAGCGTGCAGGCATCGAAAAAGATGTGCACGTGCACACGCTGCGCCATTCCTTCGCCACGCACCTGCTCGATGACGGCGTGGACATAAGGAAGATTCAGACGCTCCTCGGGCATGCGAACCTTCAGACGACGCAGATATACACGCAGGTCTCAAGCGAGGAGATCAAGAAGATTAAGAGCCCGCTGGATATGCTGTAGATTTTTCAAAAGTATCAAGGCGCATAGTTGCGTGACGGATTTTTCATCGTCAATTACCGTTACGGGATGTTTAACATTAAATCCCGTTACGGCATTTTGGCACGATGTCCCGTAACGGAATATTCAAATCGAAATAGTTTATTTCCTCAATATATCTATTGTAGGAGTAGCGGGCAGAGGAGGGGATTATAATGGAAATGAGAAAAGTGATCTTTCTGCCCGCTGCATTCGTACATATGCGAACAGGATATAAAAGCTTTAGCTTGCTAGGAACTCTGATGTGATGGCAGCAATTTTGAAGTAGAACCTTTAAAGATAAGATTAGTGGGCAGAGGTGGAGTATGGTGGTGGTATGCAAAAAAAGTTTTTCTGCCCACTATAGTTCGCATATATACGAATAAGGGTATATATAGTTTACGTCTTATGTAAAGCTGATAAATTTTGCTCTATCATGTCAGCAGGCGATGAAATGCATATATGAGAGCTAGTAAATTCTCTCCTATACTTGTGAAGCAGGTAGAAGCCGCAATGGGATTTTTTTAGAACAACCCCGTTACGGCTTCTATATAAAAACATCCCGTGACGGCACTCATGCATAACCTTAAAATCCCGGCACATCTGCTGCTCTCTATAATTCGCCTTTAAATGGTTTAATCAGCACCTCAGGCATCGTATCCAGTTCTACACCGCTCTCTACATGGAGGCGGCGGAGCTTGTCCACTTTCGCCTGAAGGCCGTCGAGATAGGCGACGATACGGCGCTGAGTTGATCAGATATCGCTCTTATAATCGATTAAAATCCTCAATCGAATACCCTGATTCTTTTATGATAGCCCTCAGAGTTCCAGTTGGTATATCCTTTCCTGGATGGTTCGGGACTGTGACCCTTCTTTTTGTAACCGGATTATACCAGATCTCATGGCTGCCCTTGGCATACCTGTCAAAAAAGAATCCACCTTTTTTAAGCTTTTTAATAACCGCAGTGGCGGTCATCGAAGGGAGCCTTGTCATGCATTAACACTTACAGGAACGCTGGTTGTAATTACAAAACCCTTCTTTTCTTTTAATTCAAATGGAAGCGGATCGCCATGCTCAAGATACGACTCAATCAATTTTTTAGCCACATCCTGCGCGATCTCTATAGTCTCTGCGATTGTCCTGCCCTGCGCTATCAGTCCCTGTAATGTATCGCTAGTGGCGAGATAGCCCCCTTCTTCCAGCTTTTCTATTTTAATATCGATCATGGCTTCAGGCATTTTAGTCACCTTATGCTCTAAGAATGATAATCCAATGATATTAAAGTTATTATATCACAATTCTCCCTTGAACGCCTTTTCAAGCACCGCAGGCATTATCGCCTCCAGTTCCGCGCAGCTCTCAGCCTGGAGGCGGCGGAGTTCGTCTACTTTCGCTTTTAAGCTGTCGAGATAAGAGACGATGCGGCGCTGGTCGGGGAGGGGCGGGAGAGGAAATGGGATGGAATATACGTGATTCTGATTCAAAGTTGCCATTCCACATTGCTGTTTGAGTGCTTGGCGATAATATTCTCGGGTCTCTTTCGAGTTCAATATCTTTGCAGCATATTCTGGTAGAACCTTTTTAGGATCTATTCTTAGTCTCATATTTTTGCTTTCAAAAGTACACCTTGGGTAATTTTCATTAATCAATCCAGTTTTACCGACTAATTCAGCGCTATTCACACGGTTAAATATTAAATCGCCTGGCTTGCAAGAGTAAATTTCAAGTTCTGCAGGAGTAACATCAAGCATTTGAAGTCGATTCGTATTCATTTCAGGACCTTCAATATTGTACATTCTCACACAAGGGATGCCAAATCCCCAATATTCTGGAGGCTTGTATATTCCATTTTTGGCTTCAAGCAAAACATCTCCAAACGAGCACATAATTTGGCCATTACTGTAACATTTTGCAGATGTAATTAAGGATATTAATGCTTCCGCCTCCTCCCCCGCCTCCCTCCGCAGCCCCCGCGCCTCATCTATCTTCGCCGCGACCTCCTCGATGTGTGCCACGAGGCGGCGCTGTTCGGCGAGAGGGGGGAGGGGGATTTTATAAGCCAGAACATTAGCTGGGCGAATTGCAGCATAATTTGTCGTACCCTGTGCCGTAACCTGCTCACGGAAATACGGGGTGCGGATGAAGAAATCCAAGAAACGGCGGTCGAGGCGAGACTCATCTATAACGAACAGAAAATAATGGCTACTGACAATAGCGCCATCAAGCTCAGGAGGGACGATACCAAATCCACCTATCTTGGCATCGATTTCAGCCACTAAAAATTCACCAGCACGGCAGACCTGTTGCTTTTTTGTTTTTATCTCAGCGCCGGAAATGATATCGCGCAGGACTATACCTTGAGCATGAAGCTGCACTCTGCATCGCTTATAGCTCTTTAAATCATCGATTTGTACGAATTCATTGCGATATCTAACGACCTCCCCCAGCGCCACCATCGGAAAGCTCATCGTTCCACCCCAGCCGCGAATTTTCCAGCAGGCGCGCCATTTATTATTAACCACAGATAAACGCAGATGAACGCAGATGGTTGACCAATAGCAAATATTCTGTGCAGGCAATTTATGGAGCGCACCGCCAAGAGCGCAAAGGGCGCAAAGATTGTTAACGCTTTCCTTTGCGTTCTTTGCGTCCTGGTATGAAAAATAGTACAACTTCAAACATTAAAAGATTAACCCAAAGTAAGTTTTCAGAGGTATAGTTCAACTTACATAACAAAATATTATATTAAGAGAGCTCATTGTATCAAAATAAGGTTTATATTACCGTCTTTAGATATATTTATTTAAGATCACCAAAGCTCAATGATGTTGGGATTCTGGACTTTACGCCAGTTCTTTATTATCCTGCTACTGAACTTTTATTAACGGTATAGCCTGCTTCACAAAGTATTCCTATCATCTCTTCGAGATCAAGGTCTTTCATTGGGATTAACTTCGGAAGTTTGATCATCTTTCCTTTCAGTTCTCCCTCAGAATATTTCTCATTGTTTGTGAGCAGATTATGAATGATACATGCAAGCTTCCTAGCAAGGGCAACTATAGCCTTCTTCCGTCCTTTTTTAGCCTGAATTCGCTGGTAGAAAAATCGAAGCTTGTTTGGTTTTCCAATAGCAATCGAATTTGCTGCCAGAACAAGAAACGTTCGAAGATATTTATTGCCTCTTTTTGTGATGTGGCTGTTAGAGGATTTTCCTGCTGATTCATTTACAGCAGGTGCAAGACCGCTCCAGCTTACAAGATTTTTAGGTTTAGGAAATACGGTAATATTTCCTATTTCTGCAAGAACCCCGGCGGCTGTTGTAAAACCTATACCAGGGATGCTCATCAGAATTTCTATTTCTTTTTTCATTCCAGTCAAAGACTTGAGTGTTCCGGAATCAACTTCTTTGAGCTTGTTGCTAAGAAAGCCAATCGTTTCAAGACATTCTTTCACCACAAAAATGTCGCTCTGGCTCAACTCACCCTTTATAGCCTCTTTTATTTCAGCCCTCGTTGCTTTTATCCGTTTGCTTTTGAGTTCTCCAAATATTTGTTCTATAGATTTACCGTCCAATATACCGTTCAGGATAATGGTACCGGATTTGCCGAATATATCTGAAAGAACTACAGAAATCCGAATGCCTGCCCTCTGTAATATTTTATGAACTCTGTTCTTGAATGCAGTTATTGCCTGGTTTAATTTTACATGTGTTCTTGTGAGTTCACGAATATCACGTATTTCTCTGCATGGTATATAGGATGGTTTTATCTGACCATTCAAACAAACTTCAGCTATCCATTCCGAATCCAGGGCATCAGTCTTTCTTCCCGGAATATATTTTATCTGTAAAGGGTTCGCTACTATTGTTTCAACTTTACCTTCTAACATTGTGTAGGTTGGAATCCAGTAAATTCCGGTTGATTCTATGGCTACCCTCTGACAGTCGTTCTCTACTATCCAATTTCTTAAGTCCAGTAATCCTTCTAAACTCGTGCTGAATTCCCTTGTATCTTTAATACCAGTCTGGGTCAGTATCGTTGCTGATAGAAAGGCTTTATGGACATCTATGCCGCAAGACTTTTCAACTCGTATATTCATATCTCAAATCACCTCTTTATGAGGAATCTGGTAAAAGCAGAGACTTGAAATAGTGACAATCTGGTATACGTACTCAAAGGTACAGTTATCTATTCGCAAGAAAAAGACCAGACTTTGCGACAGGTTGAATACCTAAGGGCGCAATTGGTCTTCTCTGCTCTTACCATAGAACAAAAAGGCAATTAATGGACTGCACCCCAAAAAGTGGACAGGTAGTTAAGAAACATTCTTAACAAACATCTACAGAAAGGGTGCAAATATGAAAACAAGGAAAAAATTCACACGAGAATTCAAAATATCGACTC
>JAPMTX010000158.1 GCA_026552855.1 Candidatus Methanoperedens sp.
TTCGCTCGATACCGCCGTCCGTGTACTTTATGCTGGAGAAGATTGTCTTGCGCCCCGGTTCGTTCGCGCGTATTATGTATGTTTGCGGCATTGCCTGCTTTGGCGCAAGCGTTCCGTTCCATACATTCATATTTCCTGTTGCATCCCGTACGCCTGAGATAGGGTTCGTCGCAGATACTCCTGATGGGAGGACTGCCACAATACTTACCTCAGTAGGTATAGCGCCGGAGTTGGTCAGGGAGAGAGTGACCGTTACATCCTCTCCCACCTCTACCTTCTCTTTGCTCACGCCCTGGTTTACCGTGATCTCTACCTGCGCAGCGGCGTTTGCCGCGAGCGCGAGTATGAGCACACAGATTATTGCGTTTCTGGGTTTCATGGCTTTTTATCACTCCGTTTTAACAACTTGATGCTATAAATGCTTTTTTTCTACATAAACACCTTTATATGGCGTGTATATCTACACAAACGATGTAGATATCGGGTAGGTATCATGTAGGAGGCTTTTTAATCATTCGTGTAATCTGGCTATGTCCTGTGGCGCATATCAGCAGAGTTCGTATCGAGTTCGTTTCAGTTCGTTGTTTACATGAAACTCTGCTTGCATTACTGAGCAATCGCGGCTTGTCTTCAGATATTATTATTGTAGTCCGTTATTCGGAAAACAGTATAAACTTATCGTTATAATCTCTAAAATACTGTTAACCAGAGATACCATCCGCTAATTCCAATTTCTGAATTGCATGTTTTCTTTAAGAGCTATAAATCAGCCGATAGACAGGATTAACAGGATTGACAGGATAAATTTTTACATTTCAATCCCGTTAATCCTGTTATCCTGTCAAATTAGCGACGGTCTCCCAGACAATAGAAGCAGTATATGAGGACAATGTATTAAAGCCCATCAAGCCGATAAAAGGTATCATGGAACATGAGAACATTGTAGTAACAATCCGCCAGAGTCTTGTAAAGAAAGGTCTGAGAGAAATAGCCGGAACCTTAACGCATGAAGAGGCAGAGGAAATGCAGGAACTCATAGAAGGGGAATTTGAAAAGATTGAAGGCGACGGGTAGGATTGCTGTAGAAACAAATACTGTGATTGCATATCGGTATAAGCGGAATAAAGCATTTTCCTTGCATCAATAAAGTAACTTATTTACATAGTGGTATCATTCATAGGAACTGCTGTGGACATCCCAAAATATTCAGATTGGAAGAAAAACGCCCCAAAAGAATTAGAAATAGATACGGAGAGCTTCAAAGCTTTATTCAGTAAAAGGGATGGAAGGACTCCAAACGAACAGATGCATAATTTCCTGAAGGCGTATGCAATAGCGGTTAACAGGTTCGCCATCTTACAGCAGGATGAGGATAAGAAGCGCTTCCCCCATCTGGACGAGGTAGCAAAAATAATCCCGGAGGTCAACGCCAGCGTACAGGGAGAAGTGGTTTACAACCTCAAAAGGAGATTCATACAAAATACAGAATTCTTTGAAGAAAGAACTTTTGGAACAAAAGGAGTCTATCTATTACCAAAAGCACTGAGATTCAGAGATAAGGAGTGTAAATACTCCGATCTAATTTTCGATTTTGATAACGGCGCTGTTATCCTTCCTGAACTGAAACCACTACCATCGCCGGAAAAATCCCCTGAGCCTCTAAAAGAGATATCGCCGGAAGAACAAACAGCAGGTGAGAGAACCAGCGGCGATGCTGAGAAAAAGAGCAAAGAACAGAAAACCTCTGAAAGCCTTTCAGCGATCGAGGGCGCGGCTGGGAAGTCCTCACTTATGATTAAGTCAGTTTTAATCCTGGGTATTATCATAGCGGCTGTCATCACTCTTGCGTATCTTCTTTCCACGCCGCCTGATAAACCGATGTTGAGAGATGTTACTTACAGGTTTTACGATTCAAATGATGCGGGCGGCGATTTTCTCATGTTCGAGCTATCAAATCCAAGCGGGATACCAATAAACTCAACGGTAGTTCTCCCTCCGAAAGTAGTAAGCGATATAATCGTTGAAAAAGGTCCTGTTTCAATAAATCAATCCGGTAGCACTATTATCCGCCTGAACACAGATAAAGATGCCAGGGTCAAAATGTACGCTCCAGCGTTCGAAAGCGTTCCACTGATAGTCACGCATTATTACACAGGTAATCCGGACGCGGTCGTAAACACGAGTAACAATAACAATCTAACGAGAAGCGCCGAAAAATTCCAGTGGCATTTCGAATACAAGAAACCCGGTTCGATTGAAATAATGATAAAGCCCTCCTCTGAGGATTCTTAGCCCTAAACCCTCCCTTCCAGCTCATACCTCATCCTGTCAATATAATTATAGAGGCTCTCGATATCCTTTATCCTCTTCCTCACAAGTATGCCGATCCTTGAGCGTATATCCGTGTTCGGCATTATCCCGTAGAACAGCAACTGGTCTATTATCTTCCGCGCCATTATGCCGCCTTTCTTATCCCAGTCGGTCAGCACTACTATCTTTTTCCCGCTCCTGGATAACTGCTCTGTGAACTCAAGCAGCGGCTGCTGGGACGCAAGCCTCATTTCGCCGTTTATCCCCAGTGAACGGAGCGATTCAACGTCCCGCCTCCCCTCGACCACTATGATCGCCCCTGCATCCGCAAGCCCCCGCAGATCCAGGATGACCTCTTCCAAGTTCTCAAGACGTTCTATGTCTTCAAGAGTTCTGGTATTCATTTTTCAGTTAAAACCTTCAGGATCTCATCTGCTCTGGCTCCGATTATCTTCACCGATTTCCTGCTGTTCGCCATACCTGTGATTATCTGGATATTTCTGGGATTAACACCGAACAGACCGGATAAAAACGATATGAGCTGGTCATTGGCTCTGCCCTTCTCCGCTCTCTCTGATAATCGGACCTCGATGCGCCTGCGCCACGGATTGTACCCGCGCACAGCAGTCTCTTTCGCACCCGGTGAGATTTCAAGGTCAAGTGTAACACCTTCCGGGGTTTCCTTGACAGCATCTTTCATTATTATTCTAATACGATGGGAATGATATTAATAGTATGGTTTGTACAGTTCCAATCCAGCCTCACCTCAAACCCTGCACCCAATAGACTAATATGTACATAAAGCCGTTATAAATCTAATATAATATGATCCGCCTCGGAAAGATCGCCTTTGCTAACTGTGACTTCCCCTATTATGGCATCGAGCACGGCAGAATAGGGGCTCCCGGCATCAGCATCACACAGGCGCATCCCGTCGAACTCGCGCGCAGGCTTTTCAACGGCGAACTCGATATAAGCCCGATCTCCTCTATCATGTACGGAAAAAGGGACGACCTTCTCATTCTTCCGGGTCTGTCTATAACGTCCAACGATTTTACCAAGAGCGTGCTGATATGCTCGAACGGTAAGGTTGACCTCTCGGATTTTGAAGGGAAAACGCTCTGTATCCCGGAGACAACAGCGAGTTCCGCCACCCTGATCAGGATTATACTGCGGCTCAAGGGCATAAATGCGAACATAAAGCACTGCCCAGGGACAGATATCGATAAGATGTTAAAGAAAGGGGATGCTGCTCTTCTGATCGGCGACAGCGCAATCCATGCCATCGGGAAATACCGGATCATCGCTGATCTTGGCAATGAGTGGAAGAAGATAACCGGTAAAAAGATGGTCTACGCGCTGTGGGTTGTGAGGGAGGGTTTTGCAAGGCAACACCCCGATAAGGTAAAGCTCGTACTGGATGCGCTTCTTCGCTCAAAGGATTATGCTTACAGTAACATTAACGAGATTGCCAGTTTTATATCGAGCGAGAAAAAGATCGATTGCGGGTTCATGCGGGATTATCTCCATACGTTGAACTATGATTTTGATTCTGAGAGCGTTGAGAGCCTTCTTCTCTACTTTAAATATGCGAAAGAATGCGGGATTACAGGCGATGTCAAGCTTCGGTTTTTTGAGAGCCTGGATTGAGGCGACGGGAGGTACTATTGGCTGACCAGCGGGTACTGCTCATACTGATTCTGGCTGTGGTATTATCCGGCTGCACGGATGAGAAACCCGAGCCTGTTGTAAACATAACGGTCAATGAGACACCGCAGCCGACCATAACTCCGGCTTTCACAGTTCCTGAGCCTTCTACGGTTTATGTCGAGATCAGAGGTTCAGAGGTTAATCCCTCTATTCTAACTGTTACCAATGGTACTACAGTGAGGTGGACGAACATGGACAGCGCCCGGCATACAATAAAGGGAAGGAATTTCAGTTCTCCTCCGTTGAACAAAAGGGATTCATGGGACTATACTTTTAACAAAAGCGGGACTTTCGAGTACAACTGCTCTATCCATCCCGCATCGGCGAAGGGGCGCATAACCGTGGGATAACGATCGCATTCAGGTGCGGTCATTTTACCTGGAGCCGACTGTCAGATGCCAGCATCCTACGAGTAGGCTTTCTCAGCATGCTGGGAAAGATCCAGTCCTACGGCTTCTTCATCGTCCCTGACCCTCAGTCCGGTAGTTGCGTCGATTATCTTTGCAAGAACAAAAGTTACCACAAATGCGTACACTGAAGTCACAACTACAGCTATTATCTGGGTTACGATCTGCCCTGCATGGCCGTCCACAAAGCCTGAGCCTGCAGGGTTTACTAAAGCTGTTGCGAATATGCCTGCTGCGATAATCCCCCACGCTCCGCCTATGCCGTGGCACGCCCAGACATCGAGGGATTCATCGATGTTGCGCCTCATGCGGAACAGCATCGCATAATAGCTTACTACTGCTGCAATCGCACCTATTGCTACCGCTGACAGGGGCGTGACAAATCCAGAGGCTGGCGTAACTGCCGCCAGTCCGACCACTGCGCCTGTGGCTATACCAAGACCGCTTGGTTTTTTATAGTACCAGCTCAGCAGCAGCCATGTCAGCGCAGCAACGCCTCCGGCTGTATTTGTCACTACGAACGCGCTTGCTGCAATCCCGCCGCTTGATACTGCGCTCCCTGCATTGAACCCGAACCAGCCGAACCAGAGAAGCGCAGCGCCCAGTACAGTTATCGGTATGCTGTGCGGCTCCATCGGATGTTTCCCGAACCCCTTGCGCGCGCCTATCACCAGGGCTACGGCCAGGGCTGATGCTCCGGCGCTAATGTGCACGACCGCGCCCCCTGCGAAGTCGAGCACGCCCATGTTGCGAAGCCATCCTCCTGCACCCCAGACCCAGTGAGCTATTGGATCGTATACAAGAGTTGCCCATAGCAGGGAGAATACGAGGAAAGCGCTGAACTTGATGCGCTCAACGAATGCGCCTGTGATGAGCGCCACAGCGATAATGGCGAACATTGCTTGGAATATCATGAACGCCAGTGCAGGAATAGTAGAAGCATAGCTGGCATTGGGCTCCTGACCCACGCCGCTAAGCCCTGCCCACTGGAGGTTCCCGATTACGCCTCCCACGTCCGGACCGAACGCCAGGCTGTAGCCGAAAAGCACCCACTGCACGCTTATCAGTGCAAGGATGGCAAAGCTTAATATCATGGTCGAGACCGCATTTTTCTTTCTCACCATACCCCCGTAGAACATGCCAACGCCGGGAATCATGATCATAACCAGTGCCGCACTGGCAAGGACCCACGCAGTATCGGCTTTGTCGATCCCGCTTGCTTCTGCTGCGTGTGCAGCACCTGCTGATATTAGAAGTAAAATCGCTGCAAGATAAAAACACCTAAAGTATTGTACAGATTTATTTGCATTCATCTTATCCACCTCTGAAGGTATACGGATACCTACTGTAGGGTACTGATATTTAAATTTAACTATCGCCCTTCGATTATACCCGGGCAGTTGCACCAGGTTGCAGCCCTTCCCCTAAGATGTATCAAGAAGACAGTACACATTTTTTCTGAGATAAATATAATAGCATGTGAAAACCGTTTATAGGCTATGAAAATTGCTGTTGTTTTCGACAGCGCCGGAACACTGCTCCGCATGTACCGCGTGGCTAAAAACATAAAAACAGGGGAATACCTGAACGAAGTGGTCTCCACCGAATTCGTCGGGAAAAAACCGTACTGCGCTATTCTTGTAATGCAGGTGGATTCGAATAAGCTCGTCAACTGCCCGTGCGATATGCCTATCTCGGATTTCATCAGGAAATACAATATCGATATCGAGGTCGGATGCTCAAGAGCCCAGATAGATAAGGCAACTGCCGAGGCAGTGGTCGGGAATGATACGACCGCTACCATGAAAGACCTCCAGGACGTGATGGCGGCTGTTAAAAGGAAATGTAAAAATATTTTCTACATGGGCGTAGGTCTGATAATAGACGTGGAAACAAAGAGCATCCCGTACGTCATCTGCACCGGTGGGAAGGTGTACTCAAACACTCCTTATGTTATAAAGACCCTCACTGAACGGAACGTAGGCATATACATCGCGTCAGGCGATAGCATGCGAAACCTCTCTGCGCTTGCTATGAACGTGTGCCTGCCGCTCCAGTGCGTGTTCGAAATAGCTACGCCGAAGAAAAAAGAGGAGATAGTGAAGAGCTTAAAACAGCAGTACGATAAGGTGATAATGGTTGGCGACGGTATTAACGACATACTTGCGATGCGCGCCGCGGATTTAGGGGTGCTTTCCATACAGCAGACGGGAAAATGCCCGCCCGGGCTCTGCGAGGAGGCGGATGTTGTTATTAGGGACATTAAGGAGATAATCGGGATTATAGAAAAGAACTACTCTTAAATCAGAACCCTCTCCATCACCCCAAGCGCCTTCCTCAGATTCTCCTCCGAGGTCGAATACGCCAGCCTGATGTGCCCCTTCCCGTTCTCGCCGAAAGACGCGCCAGGCACGACGATAACACCGTTCTTGATAAGCTTCTGCGGCGCATTCTCGTCCACAACCTGCGGGAACGCGTAGAACGCACCCTGCGGCTTGACGCACTTAATACCCATGGCGCGCAAGCCCTCAAGCAGTATGTCCCTTCTTCGTTTGAAGCTCGCGCACATGTCGCGCACGCAGTCCTGCGGTCCTTCGATAGCAGCCAGCGCAGCCTTCTGCGCTATCGAGCAGGCGCATGCCTGGATATACTGGTGCACCTTGAGCATCTGCTCGATATACTCCTTCCGTGCCGCAGCATAGCCTATGCGCCAGCCTGTCATAGCGTACGTCTTTGAGACCGCGTTTATGGTGATGACATTATCTGTGAATTGTGCGGGACTTACGTGCTCCCCCTCGTAGATGAAATGCTCGTACACCTCATCCGAAATGATGGTAATGCCTGTATCCTCTGCGATCTGCGCCAGCCCTTTAATGTCCTTTTTTGTCTGTACTGTGCCAGTTGGATTCGAAGGCGAATTTATGATGAGCACCTTGGTCCTGGGAGTAATGCATTCGTTCACCTTCTCAGGCTCAAGAGTAAGCTTATCTCCGAGAGGAACGCCCACAACGCTTCCACCCGCCATCTTTGTCAGGGCTGAATAGGACACAAAGCCCGGGTCAGGGATCAAAACATCATCGCCCCTGTCTATGAGAGCAGCCAGGGCAAGGTGAAGCGCTTCAGAGGCGCCTGAGGTCACTATCACCTCATCGGGCGCGACCGTAAAATTATTCTCCTGCTCAAACTTCCCGCACAGGGCAAGGCGAAGCTCAGGAATGCCAAGATTTGCTGTATAGCCTGTAAAGCCCGAATTGATAGCCTCGATCGCCGCTTTTTTAATATGCTCCGGCGTATCGAAATCAGGCTGCCCGAGACCGAGGTTGATGGCATTCGGTCCTGCCCCTTCGAACATCTTTCGGATTCCTGAGATATCAATGCTTTTTACACGCTCAGAGAACATATCAATCACTCACTCAAATACGGTATGCCTTTTCTTCAGCTCTGCCTCGCTTTCTCCTGTCCTGACCATAAGCTCCGAGATGACCGCATCGAGGAAAACCAGGGCAGATATCTCAAAAACAGTTCCCAGGGGCGCAAGCTGCGGGTAGCCTATCATCCTTCGCGCCTGGTAGTCCTCGTAAATGATATCGTCTTTGGGACGACCCGGGATCACAACAACGATATCGGAGATTTTCCCCAGGGATGAGTCCTGGTTCGAGGTTATGGTAGCAAGCTTTGAGCCGATCTTTTTTGCGATCTCGCCGAGATTTGCGATAGACGGGGTCTCACCCGAGCCTGATACCGCGATCACCAGGTCTTCCTCCTGCACTGCAGGGGTCGTGGTCTCTCCCACGACATAGACGTTAAAGCCCATATGCATCAGCCTCATCGCAAAGGCTCTTGCCGCAAGACCCGACCTGCCAGCCCCCATCAAAAATATCCTTTTTGCGCTCATTATGCTGTCCACGAGCGCTGTCACCGAATCTGTATCCAGTCTGGCTGCTATCCTTTTTATATGGTTCGCAATAAAGTTCATCGATTCAATGGTAGCTTCACATTCACTTTTTTCGGCGTTCATTCAGACTCCACATTACTCTACAGCCTTATATTCGATTCGCTTTATCTCCCAGTCATCAAGCTTTTTTAGCTCATTATACAGCAGGGTCACACTGTCAAAGCTCCCGTCCCAGTGCAGGTTTTTCCTGACATCCTTCTCCTTAAGCTGGCTGGCAATGGATTTCACGAAATGAGCCAGGGCGAATTTTTTGGAGAACTGCAGGTTGAATATAGCCCTGTACCCTCCTTTGGTCTTTGCATATGATATCAATGTATAGCCCATGCTCTCATATTCGGATATGGTCTTAAAATCACATACTACTTCCTGTTCATGGCTTACGGACGAATCTATGCTGGAGATGCAAAAAATCACCTGACGTATCAGTGATTCGCTGACCTGTCTGCCGAACCACAGGATGATCTTCCCCTGGGTGCAGGAGACGGTCATATCGTCCCGTCCCATCTCCACAAGTGATACGTTCCTCCCGTCCCCTGAAAAAATCCCGCTGTTCGCCTCCTTATTTTCAGCCATAGATCATACGCTTACATATTTCCCTATTATCTCGTTCAGCTTTCTCCTGGTCTCAACAGGGATCCTGTCAGGAGCGGTCAATATTGCCCCGGACAGTGCATTTGCACAGACGCAGCTCCTCTCAAGGGGTATCTTTGCAATAGCCTCTTTGATTATATTGCGCACAGCTTCCTCATTCTTCATTGCATTGGCGATCACTGTCTCGATGGTGACGTCTTCTTCATGCCATACATCGTAATCCGTTACGGTTGCAATAATACTGTAGCACATCTCAGCTTCCCGCGCCAGTTTCGCTTCCGGGAGGGCTGTCATCCCGATTACATCGAATCCGAGGTTTTGATACACCTTTGATTCAGCCCGTGTGGAGAACTGCGGTCCTTCCATGCATATGTACGTGCCCTTTTTGTGCACGCTGTATCCGAGCTTGTCCGTAATATCAGCCAGCAGAGGCGACATCTCGGGGCAGAACGGATCGGCAAAGCCGATATGTACGACTATCCCGTCCTCAAAGAACGTACTGTCGCGTCCCCTCGTCCTGTCAAAGACCTGGTCGGGGACCACGATATCGAGCGGCTTGAGTTCAGGTTTCAGGCTTCCGACCGCCGAAGCTGAGATTATCCTCTTCACACCCAGCTTCTTGAGGGCAATGATGTTCGCCCTTGAATTCAATTTGCTCGGGGAGATGCGGTGCCCCTTGCCGTGCCTGGGGAGGAACGCCACGTTTACTTCTCCGTATGAGCCTACCGTAACGGCATCAGATGGTTTCCCGTAGGGTGTATCGATCTCGATCTCCCTCACATTATCCAGCATGGTAGCGTCGTAAACTCCGCTTCCGCCTATTATCGCTATATCTGCATACATGAACCTCACGCTCCTTCATATCGCCATGTTTTTTCGCCTGAGACGGTTTTTACTTTCAGTACCCCTCTTCTCACCATCTCCTGCAGTATCTCTTCCATCCTGTTCGGCTGGGCTATCTCAAAGCTGATAGGGTCGATATTATGGTACTTTAACAGTCCTGACCTGATCTTCTCAACTGTCCATTCAGGATGTTTTTCCTTTGCCATAAGCCGCGAGATTATATCGATCATATCCTCGATGAAGTTCCACGGGTACACTATCCATGCCCATTCCTCTACGACCTCTCCTACATAATCCGGCTTGACCTCAGAAGTGTAAAGGTACTGGAGTACTGCTGTTCTGACCTCTGCCGGGTTCTGCTTTGAGACATACTCCTTTGCGTGCACGATGCTCTTTCCCGTATCTGTAATATCGTCCACGATGAGTACCCTCTTGCCCGCTACTGCGTTGTTGGCAAGCGGATACCTGATTGAAGGTCCGCTCCCTGCATTTGCTGTGCCTGTATAGTGCTCTATCTTAAGGCTTGTCAGGTCGTTCAGCCCCAGGAAATCGCAGAGCACCCTGCCGGCGAACCAGCCCCCGCGTGCCAGCGCGATTATCGTGTCCGGCTTATAGCCTGAATTTTTAATATCGTCCGCGACCTGCCTGCACAGGTCATAGATATAGTCCCAGTTCGTTATGACGCATTTGAATTTATCCGGAAGTACCATGAGAGAACCACCGCATCGGAAACGTGTTAGTATAGTATATATTTTTTGCAGGTTTTTATGAGCTTTTCTGAACCTCCTCTCCTTTTCATTATAATTATCAATATGAAATAAATAGGTATTTCTATCAGTAAGACAATATCAAGAATCCGGTGTTTAGCTATGGCAGACAAAAAGCAAATTAAAACTGAAACAACCGATTCAAGACGCGTTCCTACTGGAATTCCGGGGTTCGACGAATTGTGCGGCGGGGGGTTGCTAAGGAACAGGACATACCTTTTGTCCGGGGCAGCCGGTGCCGGTAAAACAATATTCGGGCTCCAGTATCTCTACAACGGGATAACAAAATACGGGGAGAACGGCATCTATATTGCTACGGAAGAGCGCCCTGAGCAGGTGAGGGAGAACGTGAAACAGTTCGGGTGGGATTTTGAAGCTCTGGAGGACGAGGGGAAATTAGCGATACTTGACGCATGCTCCACCAAAATAGGCATACCCTCACACGAGAAATACGTAGATGTAAGACCTTTCGACATGCGCTCGATGATGGACCAGGTCATAGCGATCCAGGAAGATATCGATGCTAAAAGAGCCCTTGTCGACGGCACCACATCCATTGGCTTTTACCTCCAGGACCCGGCAAAGATAAGGGTCGAGCTCCTGAAGTTAAGTACAACCCTTGAGATCCTGGGACTGACGTCCCTGATGACCTGCGAGATAGTGGATGAGAACTCAGCCAGCCGCTTCGGGGTCGAGACGTTCGTAACTGAAGGAACTGTCCTGATGTACTATAAGAGGACCGATGCAGTAAGAGTGCGCAGTATCGAGATATTCAAGATGAGGGGCTCAAACCACAGCCAGAACATCCATCCCTACGATATAACCACAGGCGGCATAGTGGTGCATCCTCACGAAGAAGTATATACCGATTAAACTTTTTAGAGGAGCGCAGCATGGGGAAAAGACCTCTGATAGTGGTTAATTTTAAGACTTATGCGGAGGGTACCGGCGAAAATGCAATCAGGATGGCGCAATACTGTGAAGAGGTAAGCGCCAGTTCCGGGGTTGAGATCGTCGTCTGTCCCCAGGCGCCTGATATCTACAGGGTGTCAAATTCCGTCAAAATACCGGTTTTTGCCCAGCATACAGATGGCGCCGGGGCGGGAAGCCATACAGGTCACATTACTGCTGAGTGCGTGAAATCTGCAGGTGCCGGAGGCACGCTCATCAACCATTCCGAGCGCCGCCTCCTGCTGGCAGATATAGATTCGGCTGTCCAGGCTGCAAGGAGAGCGGGACTTTCGGCTATTATCTGTACGAACAATGTCGCTGTCACAATAGCGGCTGCCATGCTTGCACCACAGTTCGTAGCCATCGAGCCGCCTGAGCTTATCGGCTCAGGCATCCCTGTCTCAAAAGCCGATCCCGATATAGTGAGGGGCTCGGTAAGCGCGGTAAAAAGGGTGGCGCCTCATGTGGATGTGCTGTGCGGCGCCGGCATCTCAAAAGGTGAGGACGTGGCGGCTGCGCTTGAGCTTGGGACTGCAGGCGTGCTTCTAGCTTCAGGCGTGGTTAAATCCAAAGACCCGAAGGCTGCGCTTTTCGACCTTGTGAAAAGTATATGAAGGCAATGCAAAAGTTTTTGTAAAATGAGAACAGAGAAAGATTTAAGTTAAATGAGGTTGTGTTCAAGGGGCGCACATCTACGAGGTTTTAACAGGATTGCAATTTATTAGTGAGTATTTATCTTCAATGGTTGGCAGCACAGGATTAGATGGCAAAAGGTTTGGGCTCGTAGCTCAGTCAGGCAGAGCACCGGGCTTTTATTCGCAAGAGAAGAAACCCGATGGTCGAGGGTTCAAATCCCCCCGAGCCCGTTTTGCCTGGGAGGTAATAGCATGAAGGAGAAAGAGCGCACTGAAAGGGAGTTTATGCCCTTAGAACACAAACTGGTACCAAGGCATGAAATAATGGACGAGAACGATCTCAAAAAGATACTGGCGGAGTATAATATAGAAAAAGAACAGATGCCCAAGATACGCGTTTCAGACCCAGCGGCTTTATCCATAAAAGCTAAAGTCGGCGATGTCGTACGCATCACCCGCGATAGCCCGACCGCAGGTAGAGCCATTTTCTACCGGCTGGTTATTGCATAGGTTCAAATCATGAGGTAATATGTTAGACAGAAGAGTGCTATCAAATGCATATTTTACGAGCGAAAATATCGTGCGTCACCATGTAGATTCATTCAATGATTTTCTGGATATTGGTCTTCAGAAAGTTATCGATGAGCAGAGGATTATTGAGACCGATATTGAAGGTACATACGTAAGACTGGGAAAAATCCGCGTAAGCCACCCTGTAGTAAGAGAGGCGGACGGCGCGGTCGATAAGCTGTACCCCACTGAGGCAAGGCTGCGGAACATAACGTACGCGGCTCCGCTTCACCTGGGTATGACCATAGTCAGCCCCGAGGGGGAGAAAGAGGAGAGAGAGGCGGAAATAGGACTTTTGCCTATGATGATCTGGTCAAAGAAATGCAACATTGTCGGCCTGACAGAGAAGGAGATGGTCGAGCTTGGCGAGGACCCGCAGGATCCGGGAGGATATTTCATAATCAACGGTACTGAGCGCGTGATCACCACCCTGGAAGACCTCGCACCGAACAAGATCCTCGTGGAATTCGAGGAGAGATACGGCGAGAACATCGAAGTAGCAAAAGTATTCTCGCAGCGACGGGGCTACCGTGCGCTTGTGGTCGTGGAGCGGAACAGGAAGTCCATTCTTGAGGTCTCATTCCCGTCCATCTCTGGCAGGATCAATTTCGTCACGCTGATGAGGGCGCTGGGTGTGGAAACAGACCAGGATATCGTGAACGCGGTGTCCAGCGACCCTGAGATCGTCAAGTTCATGCTTGAGAACCTTGAGGAAGCGGAAGTGGGCGATAAAGAGAAAGCCATGGAGAAAATAGGGACGCGCGTTGCATCAGGTCAGGCAAGGGAGTACCAGATAAAAAGAGCGAATTATGTGATAGACAGGTACCTGCTGCCTCACCTCGGCAACGATGAGGCGCACCGCCTGCTTAAAGCGCAGTTCTTAGGAAGAATGGCTCAGGCATGCTTTGAGCTCGCGCTTGGGAAGAGAGAGAGCGACGATAAGGACCATTACGCGAATAAGAGGCTTAAACTGGCAGGCGACCTGATGGAAGACCTGTTCAGGGTCTCGTTCAACAGGCTTACAAGGGATGTCAAATACCAGCTGGAAAGAGCCAGCATGAGGAACAGGGACCTGAACGTAGCTACGGTCGTGCGCTCAGACGTGCTGACCGAAAGACTCGTGCATCCTCTTGCCACAGGCAACTGGGTCGGAGGGCGCACAGGCGTATCGCAACTGCTTGATCGTACTGATTATATCGCAACCCTCTCGCATCTGAGAAGGGTCATCTCGCCGCTGTCGAGGTCGCAGCCGCATTTCGAAGCCAGGGACCTGCACCCGACGCAGTGGGGCAGGATATGCCCCACAGAAACCCCTGAAGGACCTAACTGCGGTCTTGTGAAGAACTTCGCCCAACTGGTCGAGATATCAACGAGCGCAGGGGATGAGAAACTGCTCAAGAACCATCTCTACGAACTGGGCATATCACCAATCATACCTCAGCTGCTTGGAGTTGAGGAAGTGGTAACCACTTATGCTACTGAACTTGAGGCGCTAGAGGAGGAAGGGGAAATCAAGATCGAGCCTGAAGAGGAGGTGGATGTCTTTGAATAAGACCAGGATTTTCTTAAACGGCGAACTCATAGGGACGCACGATAGACCAAAAGAACTTGTAGTGGAGCTGCGCAAAAAACGCAGACAGGGCGATCTCAAGAAACAGGTGAATATCATCTACTACGAGGATACGAACGAGATCTATATCAATTCTGACCAGGGAAGAGCCAGGCGCCCTGTCATAATTGTAGAAAAAGGCGCACCTCTTGTGACGAAAGAACAGATTGAGCGGTTAAAGAAGGGAGAGGTCAATCTTGAAAGCCTTGTTAACGAGGGGATGATCGAGTATCTGGACGCTGAGGAAGAGGAGAATGCATTCATTGCGGTTGATGAGAAAGACATAACAATGAAACATACGCATCTTGAAATCGATCCCGCCCTGATACTCGGCATCGGCGCAGGCATGGTGCCTTTCCCTGAGCACAACGCATCCCCCAGGAACACAATGGGGTCGGGCATGATAAAACAGTGCCTTGGCATGTCGATGCCCAACATGAAGCTTCGCCCTGATACGCGCGCTCACGTCCTCCATTACCCGCAGAAGGCGCTCGTAACCACGCAGACCGCTGAAGCCATTGGTTTTGACAAACGACCTGCAGGGCAGAATTTCGTGGTAGCTGTGCTGTCCTATGAAGGTTACAATATAGAGGATGCACTTATCATAAATAAGGGTTCGATAGAGCGCGGGCTTGGAAGGAGCCATTTCTTCAGGACGAACGAGGGCGAGGAACGCAAATACCCCGGAGGTCAGGAGGATAAATTCGAGATCCCGGATGCAGAAGTAAGAGGAGCAAGGGGTGCGGAAGTCTACAAGCAGCTGGACAGCGACGGTCTTGTGAACCCCGAGATACCTGTCGGACCCAATGACGTTCTTATAGGCAAGACAAGTCCTCCGAGGTTCCTTGAAGAGCCGACCGAACTCGGAATCAGTCCCCTCCAGAGGAGAGAGAGCTCTGTGACGATGCGCTCGAACGAGAAAGGCATAGTCGATACGGTGATACTGACAGAATCCGAGAACGGCTCAAGGCTTGCAAAGGTAAGGACGCGCGACCAGAGGATACCCGAGATAGGGGATAAATTCGCGTCCCGCCACGGGCAGAAAGGGGTTATCGGTCTCATAGTGCCGCACGAGGATATGCCCTTTTCCGAAGACGGAACAGTCCCTGACCTCATAGTCAACCCGCATGCCATCCCCTCACGAATGACCGTAGGTCACGTCCTTGAGATGATAGGAGGCAAAGTAGGCTCACTCGAGGGAAAGCAGATGGACGGCACCCCCTTTTCCGGTGAATCCGAGGATGAACTGCGCCTTGCACTGAAAAAATTCGGATATTCGCATACCGGTAAAGAGGTACTGTATGACGGCATAACCGGTAAAAAGATACAGGTCGATATATTCATAGGTACTATCCTGTACCAGAAACTCTACCACATGGTCTCATCCAAGATGCACGCCAGGTCAAGAGGACCTGTTCAGGTATTGACCAGACAGCCGACCGAAGGCAGAGCCAGGGAAGGAGGCTTGAGGTTCGGAGAGATGGAGCGCGATGTGCTGATAGGGCACGGCGCTGCCATGGCACTGAAGGAGAGGCTTCTTGATGAATCTGACAGGGTAGTGGAATACGTTTGCTCTAACTGCGGCATGATAGCTACCCTTGATAAAAGGAAAAATATAACAATATGCCCCAACTGCGAGGCTGAGACAGATATACATCCGGTTGAGATGAGCTATGCGTTCAAACTTTTGCTTGATGAGATATTATCCCTCGGCGTTGCACCCCGGCTTGTGCTGGAGGACGCAGTTTAGGAGGATATCATGGCAATTACAACCCCTAAAAGAATAAAACAGATAAAATTCGGACTTATCTCCCCGAAAGAGTTCAGGAGAATGAGCGTCACAAGGATCATAACAGCGGATACGTACGACGATGACGGTTTTCCGATAGAGATGGGGCTGATGGATACAAAGCTCGGTGTTATCGACCCTGGCTTGCGGTGCAAGACCTGCGGCGGAAGAGCAGGAGAGTGCCCTGGTCATTTCGGGCATATCGAGCTTGTGGCGCCTGTTATCCATGTAGGCTTTGCGAAGCTGATACGCAAGATACTGCGGGCTACATGCAGGAATTGCGGCGCGCTGCTCCTGTCCCCTGACCAGAAAAAGAAGTACCTTGAGCAGATAAAGACGCTTCGGAGAATGGGACAGACGACCGAGGATATTGTCAACGAGGTATTCAAGGAGGCAAGAAAAGCCGGGAAGTGCATGTACTGTAACGAAGAGCAGCAGGAGATCAAATTCGAGAAACCCACAACGTATATAGAGAACGAGCACAAGCTCATGCCCACGGACATCCGCTCCCGGCTTGAGAAAATAACGGACGAAGATATAGAAGTGATCGGGATGGATCCGCAGAACGCACGTCCTGAATGGATCGTGCTTACAGTACTCCCCGTTCCTCCTGTCACGATGCGTCCTTCCATTACATTGGAATCGGGTCAGCGCAGCGAAGATGACCTCACGCACAAGCTTGTGGATATAATAAGGATCAACCAGAGGTTCCAGGAGAACAGGGAAGCAGGCGCTCCGCAGCTTATCATAGAAGACCTGTGGGAACTGCTCCAGTACCATGTGACCACGTTCATCGACAATGCAGTCTCAGGCGTACCCCCGGCAAGGCACAGGTCTGGAAGACCGCTTAAGACCTTATCCCAGAGATTAAAAGGCAAAGAGGGACGGTTCAGAGGAAGCTTATCAGGGAAACGGGTGAACTTCTCAGCAAGAACCGTGATATCGCCTGATTCGAACCTCCGCATCTTTGAGGTCGGCGTGCCGGTCGAAGTGGCAAAAGAACTTACAATAACCATGAACGTGACGCCGAGGAACCTTGAGGAGGTAAAAGAGTACGTGAGACGCGGTCCTGACAATCATCCGGGCGCGAATTACATAATCAGGGCTGACGGGCGCAGGGTCAAAATCACAGAACTCAACTGCACTGAGCTTGCGGACCTGGTTGAACTGGGCTGGAAAGTTGACAGGCAGATAAAGGACGGAGATGTTGTGCTGTTCAACAGACAGCCCTCGCTTCACAGGATGAGCATAATGGCTCATGAGATAAAGGTCCTGCCGTATAAGACGTTCAGACTCAATCCTGCAGTGTGCCCGCCTTATAACGCTGATTTCGACGGCGACGAGATGAACCTTCATGTGCCGCAGACCGAGGAAGCGCGCGCTGAGGCAAAGATTCTGATGCACGTGCAGGAGAACATCCTGTCCCCCAGGTTCGGGGGTCCCATTATCGGCGGCATCCACGACCATATATCCGGGCTTTTCCTGCTCACGAACAGCAAAGACAAGATAAATAAGAACGATGCTCTGGAGCTACTCGGAAAATCTGAGATACGCGAGCTGCCCGAACCGGCTGGAAAGGAGAACGGTGAGCCGTACTGGACCGGCAAGCAGATATTCAGCCAGATACTGCCGAAGGGACTGAATCTTCAGTTCAAGGCAGAGATATGCGAACACTGCGATGTCTGCAAAGGTATAGACTGCGATAAGGATGCTTACGTGGTCATCAGGGACGGTGTGCTTGTGCAGGGCACTATCGATGAGAAAGCCATAGGTGCTTTCAAGAGCGTGATACTCGATAAACTGATGAAAGAGTTCAGTCCTGAGGTCGCATGCAAGTTCATCGACGACGCGACCAGGCTTTCCATAAGAGGTATTATGCGAAGAGGCTTCAGCTTCGGGATAGATGACGAGTTTATACCCCCTGAGGCTCAGAACCAGATAAACGAGGTGCTTACTCAGGCAAAAGAAAAGGTTGAGAAACTTATCTCTGCGTACCAGGCAGGAGAGCTCGAACAGCTACCGGGCAGAACGCTTGCAGAGACGCTTGAGATGGAAATAATGAAAGAACTCTCCAAAGCCAGGGATATGGCAGGTGACATAGCAGGACGGCACCTGGGAATGGACAATTCCGCAGTGATAATGGCTCGCTCAGGCGCAAGAGGCTCGATGCTCAACCTCACGCAGATGGCTGCATGCGTAGGTCAGCAGGCAGTGCGAGGGGAGCGCATCAAAAGAGGCTATGCAGGTCGCACACTCTCTCACTTTGAGCGGGGCGATCTTGGTGCAGAAGCGCACGGGTTCGTGAGAGCAAGCTACAAGAGCGGTCTGTCGCCCACTGAGTATTTCTTCCATGCCATAGGAGGGCGCGAGGGTCTTGTGGATACTGCGGTTCGAACGTCGCAATCAGGTTACCTGCAGCGGCGGCTTGTGAACGCCCTTCAGGATCTTGAAGTTCAATACGATGGGACGGTCAGGGATACGAGGAAAATGATCATTCAGTTCAAATACGGAGAGGACGGCATCAATCCTATGAACAGCGATTTCAGCAAACCTGACGCGGTCAGGCGGATAATCGAGCATGTGGTAGGGGTGAAGGAATGAGCGTGGACCAGAAAACCATCGAGGAGGCTGTTTCAGCTCTCCCCCTGCCCCAGAAGGTCATTGATAGCCTGATGCGCGAGCTCAAGAGCGCAAAGATCACCAAGAAACAACTGGATGAGGTGATCAGGAATGTACTTGCTACATATGATTACTCAAGGATACAGGCAGGAGAGGCTGCAGGCGTAGTCTCGGCGCAGTCCATCGGGGAACCAGGCACACAGATGACAATGAGAACATTCCACTACGCAGGTGTGGCAGAAATAAACGTAACCCTGGGATTGCCGCGCCTGATCGAAATAGTGGATGCCAGGAAAAACCCGAGCACTCCGATGATGACCATCTTCCTGGAGAAGGATTATGCCTACGACAGGGATAAGGCGCGGGAACTGGCGTGGAAGATCGAAGCGACCAATATAACCGTACTGGGCAGCATGTCCACGGATATCACAGAGATGAAGGTGGTAGTAGAGCTGAACAAAAAGGCGCTCACCCAGAGAAATATGACCCCGAGGGAGATCGCAGGTAAGATCGAAGAAGAGATGGGAGTATCTCCCGAAGTATCGGATGATGCATTAATAATGAGACCTGAGGAGGCATCGTACAGGCAACTGCTCCAGCTCGTTAAAAGCGTGCAGTCTATAATACTGAAAGGCATTAAAGGGATAAAGAGAGTGGTAATCCGGAAGGAAGAGAGCGGGGAATACGTACTATATACCGAAGGTTCTGCGCTCAAGGACGTGCTTGCAATAGACGGTGTCGATGCCACCAGGACGAAAACGAACAATGTCAATGAGATCTTTGAGGTAATGGGTATAGAGGCTGCCAGGATGGCACTGATCAATGAGGCTATGGATACGCTCAAGGAGCAGGGTTTGACCGTGGATGTCAGGCACATCATGCTCGTATCTGATATAATGACGGTGGACGGGGATGTGAAGCCGATAGGGAGACACGGAGTATCGGGCGAGAAAGCCAGCGTTTTTGCGCGGGCCGCTTTTGAAGTGACCGTGAACCACCTGCTTGATTCGGGCATGAGCGGGGATGTTGACGAACTCAGGGGAGTAACTGAGAACGTAATAGTGGGTCAGCCCATAAGGCTTGGGACGGGGAATGTTAAATTGATCGCAAAAAAACCTGCATAAAGGAGTAAAATTATGGAAACTGATATTAGCAAAGTACTGCGAAGCGCTTTATCTACAGGCAAAGTGCTCATCGGAACAAAACAAACGGTAGATGCTGTAAAGAATGGGAAAGCACAGGCAGTTGTAGTATCTGCAAACTGCTCGGAACAAACAATGAAAGATATCAGCGGTGTACATGTAATAAAGTACCCGGGGTCTGGCGTTGACCTGGGTGTCGCCTGCGGTAAACCGTTCTCGATCGCCACACTTGCTGTGCTTGAACCTGGGGAATCGGATATCCTCTCTTTCGGGAGTACGAATGAGTGAAGTCAAATTAAGTACTGAAGGAATAAGATATATAGCGTTATTTGAGAGCCTCACCGGAGCCAGGGCGCGGGATTGCTTTGAGGATATGGAGAACAACAGGCTGGTATTCGTGGTAAAGAGCGGGGATATGGGACTTGCGATAGGTAAGGGCGGGGACCGCATTAACCGCGTGAAGAAAGCTATTGGCAAGCATGTCGAGGTGATAGAGCACTCAGAAGACCCAGTTGAGTTCGTGAAAAACGCTTTCCATCCTGTCTCTATAAAGAACGTCAGTATTGCGGAGAAGGATGACAAGCGCATAGCTTATGTAGAGGTACTTACTAAGGAGAAGGGGCTTGCCATCGGGAGAGACGGCAAAAATATCGAAAAGATAAAAAAGCTCTCCGCAAGACACCATAATATAGACGATGTGATTATCCAATGAAAATTATCTACACTGGAGGAAAATAACCTCATGGGCAAAGGAATATACGCCGCTCGCAAACTAAAGAGCGAACATAAGAAATTCAGATGGAGCGACAGGAATTACAGCAGACGTGCTCTTAACCTTGATGTAAAGGCAGACCCCCTGGGCGGTGCGCCCAGAGCAAGGGGAATTGCGCTTGAAAAGGTCGGAGTAGAGGCAAAACAGCCCAACTCTGCCATCCGCAAATGCATACGGCTTCAGCTTATCAAGAACGGGAAACAGATCTCGGCATTCTGTCCGGGTGACGGTGCGATCAATTATATCGACGAGCATGATGAAGTGGTCGTGGAGAGGATAGGCGGAAGGATGGGCGGCGCCATGGGGGATATCCCGGGCGTGCGCTGGAAGGTAGTGGCTGTGAATAACGTGGACTTAAGACAGCTTGTCCTCGGCAAGAAGGAAAAGCCGGTGAGATAATATGCATAAATTATTCGGAAAATGGGATTTTACAGAGGTTGAGGTAAAAGACCCCAGTATCAGGAACTATGTCAGCCTTGCACCTGTGACCATACCGCATAGCGGCGGCAGGAACGCAAAGCAGCAGTTCAGCAAGTCGAGCATGAACATCGTGGAGAGGCTTATTAACAAGATCATACGCGAGGAGAACAATACAGGCCAGAAGATCACCGCGATCAGGATGATCCAGGAAACCTTCGATGTCATCAATAAGAAGACTGGACAGAACCCCATACAGGTGCTGGTCAACGCCGTCTCAAACGCAGGACCGAGAGAGGAGACTGTCAGGCTGCAGTACGGCGGCATAGCAGTCCCGAAATCTGTGGACACAGCCCCTCAGCGCCGCGTGGATACTGCGCTCAGGCTTATCGCGCAGGGTGCGCAGCAGGCTTCGTTCGGCGCGAAGAAGAGATACGTGGATGCGCTCGCCGATGAGATAATCGCGGCGGCAAACTACGATGTTAAAGGTTTTGCCATGGGCAAGAAGGATAACATCGAAAGAGTGGCGAAAGCGGCAAGGTAAGTGCTTCGCCTTTTCCGAAAGGCGAATTTTATTATTTTTATATTATAGCCGCAGATGAAGTCGGATTAACGCGGTGAGGCCGTAAGAATTATTCCGTAAGTTATATCACCAAGCGAGATATAACTACCTCAAACCTTCCCTCACTCAGGGGAGAGGAAAAGCTTTCCCATGAAAAACTTAAATTACAATGCCCTGGCATTGCGGTTTTTCATGTTTCATGCATGAGCGTTTGCTCATGAGTGTTTTTAGGCGAAAAACGTTGGCAAGCCAGGTACATTTAACAGTAGTTGGCAAGGTAAAGTTTATCATCACACTATCCATATCTTTTCTATATGTCATCGTTCATTGAAACGAGGTTATACCAAACCCTCAAGAAAAAATTCTATCCGATATTTGAATTCAATCAGAGACACAATGTCACTGTAGGCAGACCAGAAAATCTTTTAGACTGCATTGTTCATGCAGCCATTAGAAGCTGGAGTAACAAAAGACATTTCCAGTCACAGTCTCAGACATAGCTTTGCCACACATCTGTTAGAAAGCGGGGTAGATTTAAGATATATACAGGAGCTATTGGGGCATAAGAGTAGCAAGACGACAGAAATATATACTCACGTCAGCAATAAAGAAATGATTAAGACTGTTCAGACAAAATGGTATAGACGAACATAAGTTCGGATATAATACTAAAATATAAGGATATACGAACTCAAGTTCGGATATCAACGAGTTGTAAGCAATTCTTGGGTGCAATGAAACAAAAATGCGTGCATTAAAAATAATCAAGGAAAATTGAAACATGCCCAAATTTCTAACCATTTCACCAACACACATACCTGGTAAAAAACCTTATGCATGGGAGAAATTTCGCGATGGAAACTATATTGCAATCGGTTGGAGTGATCTTGGTGATTTGACTGGTCTTTCAGTTGAACAGGTTGTTTCCAAAATCAGAAAGCATCATTTTAATAGTGAAACCAATGCTATTAGTACATTCACTAAATTTTTGGCACTCGAAATCGGAGATATAGTCGCAGTTAACAATGTTAATTTTGGTTTATTTGGTGTCGGCAAAGTTACTTCTGGATATAAATTTAAATTGGACATGCATGATACCGGTTCCGAGGATGACGACAAGGAATTTTACTCTCATTATCGTAAAGTAAAATGGCTCGTAACTGATTACAAACGGAAAGAAGATTTATTGCGTATCGATGAAAAACTGTGGAAGCCTTATGGAACAACTGGAACATTAGAACAAGATGTCCCAGATTTCATAAAGCGTTTGCTAAACATGCCGGTTTCAGATAAACCGAAACCAGATGAGTTAATCCAACCAGATTTCTTAAAAACCGTCATCGACTATATCGCAATTTTAAAGAAAGATGCAGCACACAAAGAAAGAGCTCATGAGTCCATCGTAGAAGATTTCTTATGTTCCCTGGGTTATGAAAAACACAAGCACATTAAATATCGACAAGGCCGTTTAGATGTTTCAATCTATAATGATGATCGGGTGGTGTTACTTTTGGAAGTAAAAAGGGATTGGCAATTAGATTTTGAAACTCATATGAATGATGTTAAACAGGCTTATTCTTATTCTCTTGAAAAAGGAATTCGTTTTGTTATTTTAACGAATGGTGATTATTACGCATTATTTGATCGGCTTAAAGGGCTATCTATAGACTCTAATCTTGTCGGTTATTTTCAATTGTCCCAACTTAAACGTGAAGATTTAAAAATTATTGATCGACTTAAAAAAGACAATCTGTTTAAAACAGATATAAAAGAGCTATTCGTAAATTTATCAGAATCGTTTCAATAAAATGCGCGTGTGAAAGAATTGCGCTCAAGAACTGCGTCTGACAGCGGCTATACGCTGCGCCGCCTGGCACATACTCGCTTCGCTCGTACGTCGCATAGCGATCTTTATGCTTACTTCATAGAGAGTTCATATTTGTATGAACTCAGAATCCAAATTCGCTGATTTTCACAAGTACATGGAATTTTATATCCCACAAGGTTATTAGGGATTTGTAAATACTGAAAGCTGCCACTCTCACTATTTTCGTGCCCATTCTTGCCGATAAAAGCCAAAAAAACAAAAAACGATAGAAGGTCTCATGCACCCGCACCGGGATGCCCCGTTTTCGAAAACGGGGTCGTTAACTGAAGGCGATTCTCTTATTATGTTCCTAAAAGCAAATAAAGGCCAGGCAAGATTCAGTTCTATAAAAAATTAGGTGCGCATAACATATTTTACTAAAAAATCTCATTCCATCAATTTAATAAACTCTTCTCTTGTCAATCCTGATTGCTTGATAATCGATATCAGAGTCCCCTTTGGGACCGGGTCTCTTTTTGGGATAATGACGAGATACTTTTCTCCGTTATTCCCTACTCTGACCAAAGCAATATGACTGCCTTTACCCTTAATGGGCGCGTAATCAAACCCGGCTTTAAGGAGGCGTTTTATAATCTTATTTGATGGAACAGAAGGAAGTTTGCTCACACTGCCACACCAATGGTAGAAGTGAATTTATTTGGCGAATGTAAGGATGCAGCAAAATCATTTAAAATTCCCAGAGCTTTGGCATTCTCAAGATATAATTCAACAGCTTCTTTCAGGTTAAGAAGAGCTTCTTCTGGTGTGTCACCCGCACTGGCAACTTCAAGTTCAGGGCATTTTGAAACATAAACATCATCTTCCTGCCAGATTATAGCTGTGACATTTAATTTTTCCATACTTTTCATACTTATTGAAGGGTAATTCTTGTTATTAAATTTTTGGTTGAACTCTTCCCTATTTTAAATACTTAACATACTGAGCGGCAAAAATAGCATTATACAGTTGACATTTTAGCAAGCTTCATTCTCGAAAAATAAAAGATGCGGGCGGCAAGCGCCCGTTTTTATTTAATATCTCTTTGGTCTATGGTTCTGGTAGCATTCTCTGCAGTATACCGGTCTGTCGCCGGACGGCTTGAATGGTACTTCAGTTTCCTGATGACAATCTGCACAAGTTGCTTTGTGCATCTCTCTTGGACCCATATGCATATTTCTTGGACCAGTCGGCCTGAAACCGCCTTTTCTTTCGTAATTCATATTTATATATCTCCGTTGATTTAATTCTTCTCAGTTCTTTTCAGCAAGGGCTGCAATCGCGAATTTTCGCAAGACTCGCTCTATCTTAATCGTGACATGATCTCCGACCTTCGTGCCTGGCACAAAGATCACAAAACCCTGTATACGTGCTATACCATCTCCCTCTCTGGCAATGCCCTCAATTGCGACATTGTGGATACCGCCGGTTGAGACAGGAGAATTTCTATCTTGTTCTGTAAACAATCTTTTACCTCTGTTTTTTTTAATCAATTTACCTAAAAAAGTAAAACAGACGGGAAAACCCCTGAATCTATAACTTACCCAATAGCTAACTGATATACACTAATTTAACCCACTTATATATATACTCTTTGTAGTACCAGTGTCTTCCAACGATACATTGGCGACGAAGCTGGCACTAGTATCCTTGTTCAAATCTATTCTCCTGTGCCGCATTAAAAGCAAGTAAACCCACCTCCATAACCACAACACTTATATTACTTTACATCTATTGTAAAGTCAGATAAACTTGAAGAAATGGATATTCGTATCACTCGCCCTGATAGTTCTCTTCTCAGGCTGTTTGAGCACACAATCGGTAGAATCAGATGCAGGCAAATTGGTATTAAAAGGAGTGACATTCAGTACCGACCTTCAGCCGGCTCTGGAGACGGCAAAAACGCAGGGCAAGCCGCTGTTCGTATATGTACGCTCTGAATACTGCGGCTGGTGCAAGAAATTTGAAGAAGAGACGTTCACTAATCAGAGTGCCATCAAGACATTAAACGAAAACTTCATATTGGTCTCAATAGATGTGAACAAGCAAAAGAACGAGACCAGGAACTTCAGGGTACATGGCACGCCCGCGGAGATATTTCTTGACTCAAACGGCATTGAGATAAAAAGAATACCAGGTTATACGGATACCCAGACATTTCTTAATGTAATAAACCAGATCGCAAAACAAAAAGAGGCATGAAAATGAAGCCTGAAAAGAAAGCAAAGAACATAAAAGTAAAGAACGAAAAAATCCCTACGAAGAAGGGGAACAGTATGTTGATCATTGGAGTGGCAGGTGTAGTATTGCTTGCCGTTATAGGATATTTCATCCTCTCAGGCGGTTCGACCGACAACTCCTCGCCAAATGGCACGAGCGAAGTAAAACTCCCGAGTTACGCTTATACGAACCCGATGACGTTGAAGGGATATAAATACGCAACCGAACATCCCGATGTTCTTGAGCAGATACCCTGCTACTGCGGATGCGGCGGGCACTCAGGTCACAGGTTCCTGCGCGACTGCTTTATCAATGACGACTGGACGTACGATGACCATGCCTCATTCTGCGATGTATGCATAGGAGAAGCAGTTAAAGTACAGGATTATCTTGCATCAGGCAAGACGCTCAAGGATGCCAGGGCGCTGATAGACCAGGAGTACGGCGCCAAATATTCTGACGGCAAGACGAATACGCCGGCGGTGAGCGACTCTTATATACCAATCCTTTCACCGAAACTTTCAGGCTTACCTGCTCCGGCGCCAGCGGATACCTCAAAATTAACACTGGCTGATAATTTCAAAAACCTTGCAGATGGACTGAAACTTACGCCTGTCGGGGTATATACCGCGTATTTTACCAACATCAAACTGCTTATCGGGACGAACATGGAAGAACAGTATGTAACCACAATGTCTGAACCGGATGCTTTCTATGGTAAAAAATTAATTGGCATGTATAGCGCGGATTATAGTCCCAACCCGGCTTCATGGATCGAACTGCATGACCTGGGTTATGATAATACAAAGGATGCAGCTATAAGAGCACATGCTGAGCCGGGAATGAAGAACATTGTATATACAAGACCGCTCATTTACGGGCACAGCCAGAATGTGGATAATGTTCTAAAATTGATGACCGACCCGAAAAGTTTGGAGACATCATATCAAACATATAAACCTCTGCTTGATTCTGTTGATAATCAAAATGCCGGGTATGCAGAAGTGAAAAAGATACCTAATAAGTTCTCCGACATGAATTACATGAGCCTGACCCCTGTTAACGGTAAAATTGAGCTCATCAAAGCGTATAACATAACGGATAATAAATCCATACCTTCTGCCCTGGACAAATATACCCCGCAGATCAAAGATAAGGTATTGATAATAAAAGTAACAGGCGATCTGGCTACAGTTCAGGCTGAAGCTGATAATATAGACACAGCAGCCAGAACATAAATAGAATATAAATGCCGACAGCACCATCAGTATTCTGGGTTTTCGTAGCAGGAATGGCGACACTGATAACGCCGTGCGTTCTTCCAATACTGCCTGCGGTGCTGTCAGGCTCGGTCGGGAGCAGGCTGCGTCCAGTGGCTATAGTCACGGGCATGTCCATAACCTTCACGCTGATGGGCATACTTATTTCCGCTGTTGCATCTTTTACATTTTTTGCTGATTACCTGCGCTGGTTCTCGATAATTTTTATTATCCTCATGGGTGCAGTGCTTTTCGATGAAGATATAAACCAGACATACGTAAGGCTTACAAGCTCTATCGTGAACTTCGGCAGGGAACGCGCCTCGTTTTTTGGGAACTTCAACTCAAAAATATCCAGAGAGGGGCTCCTTGGCGGTCTGTTCCTTGGTATGTCTTTAGGCATACTCTGGATCCCATGCGTTGGTCCTATACTGGGCTCGGTTTTCGCATACGTGGCAGAGAGTTCGGCGAGTACGGGCGATCTTCTGCATGGTGCAGTTCTTCTCCTGGTATACTCTCTTGGAGTCAGCATCCCGATGCTCATCATAGCATATTCGGGCAAGGGCATATCCGGACACATAAGCTGGTTCGTGAAGCGCGGTCAATTCTTGAAGAAGCTCTCAGGTCTGGTATTAATACTCGTAGGGCTGATGATGCTCTTTGGAATAGATAAATATATCAAGGCAGTACTGCTGCCTTATTTCCCAGTCTATATTTGAGGTCGCATGAATCAGAATAAAAACGATACGGAAAACAACGGAAATAACGAAAAATCTGACCTCCTTGATGTATACTTCTTCAGGAATCTTGTCAAAAACAGGTTCTTTAAGCCAGCCGTAAACTTAATCTTCTTCATTGTCCTGCTGATTATACTCTATTTCGGTCTGTCAAGCGAGCCTGACCTCCGTTTCCACGGAGGGATACCGTTCGCTACCACGATGATATGGGATATCTGGCATCCTCTCCTTGCCTTCACCCTCATTCTCCTCGGCAGGTTGTGGTGCTTTGCATGCCCCATCGGCGCTGTCGGGGACTGGACCCAGTCTGTGTTCAGCCTTAAGAAAAAGTACCCTGAGAAGTACAGGAACCTCTGGATCGCTGTAATACTTTTCCTGTTCATTTTCGCGGCTGAGCGCCACCTCTTCATGTTCACACGCAATCCTCCGAACACTGCACTCCTGCTCCTGTTCTTTACAGGACTGGCTGTGGTGATGGGCGCGGTTTACGAGAAGCGAAGCTTCTGCAGGTATATCTGTCCCATCGGGCTTGTGCTCGGGGTCTTCTCCATGCTCTCTGCCATTGAGCTTCGCTGCAAGTCGAAGAAAACCTGCCAGGAGCACAATATAAAAGAATGCGTCATCGGGAGCGAGGCTGGAAAAGCCTGTCCTGTCGGCGAGTTCCCGCAGACGATGGAGAGGAACAACTACTGCATCATGTGTATGGAATGCGTGAAGTCCTGCTCAAAGAACAACATACGCCTATCCCCGCGCCTCCCCGGAGCCGATCTTGTAAACTCCAGAAAGGCGCATCTTGATGAAGCGTACCTTGTCCACGGCATTATCGTAATATTTCTCTTCGTCATGGGCATGGAGCGATTGCAGTTCAGGAACGTGGTGATCAACTTTGTTAAGTCAATAGCACCGTTCGATACGGTAGTTTTCCGCGACTTTTTCGTGAATTACTGGAGGAACATGTGGGCTATCCTCATCTTCGCCGCATTAACACTGGGCGCAGCAGGGTTGATGTACCTCTCTGCCAGAGCCTCTATCCCTGGGAAGAGTACCAGACAGAAGTTCATAGAACTCTCCTATGCCTTCATCCCGTTGAGCCTGTCAGTCTATTTAGCCGAGAATACGTTCAGGCTGCTGAAAGGATTGTTCTTTATCACGGAAACAATTGGGAAATTCTTCGGGAGAGTCTGGGAATTCGCAATAAATTTCGATACTATAAACCATTTGCAGCTTATCTTGCTGTTTGCGGGTTTTCTTTTTACATTATGGGCTGGATACCTTATAAGCAAAAAGCTCCCGGACAGCAAAAATGAAATACAGCATAGCATGATAGCAGTGGGTATTACTGCTGTTGTTTACCTTTTCATAGGAGTGAAAATCCTGACACTTCCGATAATATGAATCACTTTACATGTTTCGTAAAATATATACGTATAGAATCAATTAAAAATCAAACAGGAACTAACTTATGAGAACTAAGAAATTGCTGACAATATTTGTGTTGATAATGATGATATCCTTCGCATACGGCACTTTTAACCTTTCTATCAGGGATTTCACGCTGAGCAACCAGACCACCAGTTACCTAGGCGGTCTCACATGGTCACGGAACCTGACTACATCTCTTGATGTTGCCAATCAGGAGAACAAGCCTGTCGCAATTTATTTCTGGGCAATATGGTGCCAGTACTGCGCAAAATTCCAGTCCGATACCCTTGGGAACCCGCAGGTAAAAAAGGTACTTGAAAATGATTATGTTCTTGTGGCAATGGACCTCGATATTGACAGGGATGTAGCGAATAACTATCGCGTGAGCGCACCACCGGCTGTAGTTTTCCTTGACGATAAGGGGACTGAGGTTGACAGGATATCAGGTGCTGTTGGTGCAGATTATTTTCTGCCAATAGCAACCCAGGTACGGGACAAGGTGAGGAGAAAATAATATGGTAACCTTCGGAAACGAAATACTCTATGCCAGCATAGCCGTGAGTGTAATCGCGCTTGCCGGGCTGTTATTGAAAGAACTGAAAAACGACAATATTCTAACAAAATTAGCCTCACCCCTGATAATGGCTGCGGCGGGACTTCTAGGCTTCGCATACCTTCTCCTTGTTTACTATTTTGTTGCGGGCGATTATACCTACGAGTATGTATGGCAGTACTCAAGCCGCGATTTACCATTGATATATAAGATAGCAGGTTCATGGGCAGGGCAGCCGGGAACGTACCTTCTTTGGGTACTGGTAATATTCATCTCGGCAGCATGGCTTGCGAAAACCTCAAAACATGCAACACCCCTGGCGAGAAGGACGCAGATAATAACCGTAATCATAGGAATTTACTTTATAATACTCACACTGATCCAAACCCCGTTCAAAACAATCTATGAAGGGAGTCCCGAACTCCCACTTAGCTATATTCCGTCTGACGGGAGCGGTCTGAACACGCTTCTGGTTAACTTCTGGATGACAGTCCATCCTCCCCTGATGTTCATCGGCTATGCAGCCATGACAATACCATTCGCAGCAGCCATCGTTTACCTCGTAACAAAAGAGGACGGGTGGGAGGAGCTGGGCAGGCAGTGGGCAAGGTTCACGTGGCTCTTCCTCGGCATGGGCATCGCTGTCGGGGGCGTATGGGCGTACCTGGTACTGGGCTGGGGCGGGTTCTGGGCATGGGACCCGGTAGAGACCGCATCGTTCATCCCCTGGCTTACGCTCACAGGCTTTCTTCACGCATCAGCACTTCACAGGAAGAACAAAAAGACCTTTTCGATAGCTGCACCCATTCTTGCAGCGGTCTCCTTCATTCTGGTCATATACGCAGCCATAGTTGTCAGGAGCGGTCTCTTCAACTCGGTCCACGCTTTCGGGGAAGCTTCCACAGGCACGCTGCTCATTGCATCGGTCCTGGTTACAACACTTGTTTCGGGTGCTCTGGGAATGCGGCGGTACTTTGAGGAGACCGATACAACAGAAGAAGACCCAGGCTTGTGGAGCAAGGTCAATATCTTCTACGTTACCCTGCTTTTATTTGTAGTACTGGCTTTCATATCCTTCTGGGGCATCAGCTACCCCGTGTTCATCCAGCTGACCCAGGGACTGAAGGTGAACGTGGCTTCGGATACCAAGAACTTCTTCAATGTATGGAGTTACCCCTTCACAATAATACTGCTCCTTGCGCTCGGATTCTGTTTGAATTACAAAGAGTCTGATAAAGAGAAACAGAAACAAACGCTGTTCATTGTAGCAGCCCTCACTGTGATATTCATGCTGCCAAGGACGGCGAACTTCTATGTGCTTGACCACAACAGCCCTTTCTGGGTAAGGGAGCCGGCGATCTACAAACTGATAGGCAGCATCTCTGCACTTTCAATTTTCCCGCCGTTGATATATGCTGCATATGCCATTATCGGGTATCTTAAAAAACACCTGAGCATCACAAGCCAGCGTGCCAGGATTAAGGGCATAGGGATCTCGATGGTGCATATTGCGGTCGTTTTGATACTTTTCGGTGCGGTCATCAGTTCCACCATGACCAGCACCATTGAAGGGATCAATATACCGCTTGCGGCAAAAGGAGAACTTGTTCCCGTGGGTAATAATTACGCTGTTAAGGTTGTGGATTTTTCAACCAGAAGCCTGACAGATACAAGCTATCCCGGAACCCCGATATCAGATGTGCTTGCCAACCCTTCAAAGTATGAGAAAGAGACAGTAAAAATAAACGGAAAGGTCACCAGTTCGAAATCCCTTGAAGGGCACGGCACTCTTGTGGAACTGACCGATGCTTCGGACAGTATTTGGGTCGTATTCCCGGGAAATATCTCAGAATCCGTCTTACCCAAAGATACATGGCTGACCGTTACAGGCAATACATTATCTGGTTTTGAACAGCCTCTTCTCAGTGTCACCGGGGCGGACCAGCTTGATATATCGGGTAAATACAAAGTCCAGAGAGTAAATCTTGAAATTTATCAGGGCAACAAAAAAATCGGAAGCGGGACTGCTGAATACCTTGAAGGAAAAGGCGGAAGCGGGACGTTCCCTATGGTGGACAGCAGCATCACAGGGACGGATCTGTATGTCATTTTCCAAGGTGTTGGAGGCGGTGTTGTACCGTTAACTCTGAAAATAATCCCTGCGGTCAATTTTGCCTGGGTCGGTATAGTGCTCTTCGCTATAGGGGCAATCCTGATAATGGCTGTTAAACCGAGAGCCAAAGGCGGTTAGATAGTGCGTTTGAGGAGAGGTATACAATAGACTGTTCCTCAAGTCCGGCAGATGAGGCTGTTTATATCCCGTAGAACGTCGTCGGGAAGTACCTGGAGAACAGCCTGATCATAAGCTTATCTATCCCGAAGAGCAGCATTACCCCGACCAGTATGAGAATAAGTCCTGCGAGTTTCTTGAGCATCTCCCCGTTCCTCATGAACCATTTGTACCTGTTCGTGACCTTTTTGCCGTAATAGGCTATGGAGAGCATGGGAAGGCTCATGCCTACAGAATAAACGAACAGCATCCCTGCGCCATAGGTCACGTTGCCCACAGAGGCAACATACGCGAGCACCGCGCCGAGAATGGGACCCACGCACGGGATCCAGACTATGCCTAAAGACATGCCGAGGAAAAACGCGCTGAAGAGACCCTGCCCGGGCGCATTCGATGTTCTATTCAAAAAGCCGGCATTGTTCCTTAAACCTTGCGTTATCGAGCTTGAAATTTTTATGAACTCCGCGTTTACATCATCGTCAAAGAGCACAAAGCCCATTACCATTATGAACAGAATAGACAGACTGCGCAGGATATCTGTAAAGCCCGCAAAAGCAGCACCGAAACCTGAAACGAGCGTGCCCATTACGGTAAAGCTGAGCGTCATGCCCGTTACTATAGCCACGGGGCGAAGCTTTCCTCCGGCAGAACCGGACATTACAGCCGGGACAAGAGGAAGGCAGCACGGCTTGAGTATGGTGACTAAACCTGCTATAAAGACCAGAAAGATCGAAGGTGTTGTTTCCACACTCATGTTAGCCTGCCTCTGCAGAACCACAGGGTTTTGCCGTATATAAGAGCATAACTTTACGTACGATGTAAAGTGATATATAGCTTAGCTTTTGTTGGTGTGTCAGTATAATATGGGGCTGGTGAGATTTGAACTCACGATCGACGGGTCTCTCCGAAAACGCCAGGTTTTTGGCTCCCAGACCCCCGAATTAATTCGGGGGAATAAGCACGTTCAGTGCTCCAACGGCTCCTCATCGCTTACCGCGTCCGGTTCGCTCGGTAGACCCGTTGCTCATCATTACACCTTGTTAAAGGTTTTCCGCTGGAGCCCGTCGCCATGCCGGACTAGGCCACAGCCCCGTGTTGCGGCAAACCGTCTGTAGAGGTTCGCCAGAGGGTATCGCTATACTCGATTCGATGGCTATTAAATCTATCTAATCCTCATGTACTGATATCCATGCAGTAAAACCTGCCACTTCTGAGAATCATTCCAGACAAATTATTTATAAATGAAAGTATAATCAGCTATTATGGGCTGGTATGGCATAGACGCGGTGGACGCTGCGATTAAACGGACAAAGAAGGCTCTCATCGAGCCGTTTGATTTCTGGAAATGGATTAAGCTAGGGATTATAGTATTTTTTATCGGCGGAGGCGGGACAGGAATTTCCAACTTCAACCCTCCGGCAAGCTATCAGAGGCAGTATGAGGGGACAAAGATACCTTCAACAGAAGAAATTTTTAACCAGGTCAGCCAGTTCTGGCACCAGTATCAGATATATATTCTGATAGCCATTGCTATTATCATTTTTATAATACTACTATTCACTTTCATATCCAGCGTTATGGAATTCGTATTCGTAGAATCTGTGGTGACTAATCACGTTGCCATCCGGGCATACTTCAGTAAATACCTGCGTCCCGGATTTAACCTGTTTATAATACAAGTAATTTTGATGGTAGTCTTCCTTTCATTGTTTATTCTTGCAATGATACCTCTGCTTCAGCGGTTCCTATCTGGGGCTGTGACCCCTGGATTGATTCTTGGCAGCATCCTGTGGTTCTTTGGTGTAGTGTTTATATTCGCCATACTCAGCGGGATCATACGCTCATTCATAAGCCTTGCCATCCCTATAGCGATGTATCAAGGGGTGGGCATAACTACAGCTATAAAAAATGTCTTTGGAAGGTTCATGGAAGACTGGAAGCAGGTAGCGGTCTACTGGGTCGTAAGGATAATCATAATTATAGTTGCAGTGATTATTGTGGGGATAGCGGCTCTGATACTCTTTATTGTAGTGTTCCTCGTCCTCCTTGTACCGGCTTTGATATTATATTTCATATTGTCGGGTCTCGGTCAGGGGATTTCAAGCCCCTTATTCTGGATAGTGATGATACCCTACGGGCTGTTAGCTGTAATTGTATTTATATTATTGATTCTGCTTGTATCCGTACCTGTGCCTGTGTTCATGAAATACCATTTGCTTACGTTCATGCAGGCGTGGTATCCGGATGTGACTGTGCCTCTTTTTGATTCAGAAAGGACTGGTGTTCAGTACTCCTGAATCACTGCAGCATCAGCTTGAGCTCATTCTCAAGCGGCACCCTCATGCCCTCGCTGAACCCGTGCCTTCCTGCCTCGATCCTGTAAAATTGTTTTGGCTCACTCGCTTTTCTGAATGTTCTCTCGGCAAGGTCTATCGGAATAACACTGTCGTTTACTGAATGCATCATCACGAACCTGCGCGGGGGAATGAACCCCAGGTATGTATCTGGATCGACGGAGCGATAGAACTTGAAGAGGGTCTCGTCCATGATATTTGCAGCCTCGGATTCTGCATCGTAGCCGCTTGTACTGATGCCGATAACCCCGGAAATAGAGGGGTCTATCGCAGCCGCGATGGTGGCAAAGCGTCCGCCGTTGCTCTCCCCGACTATTGCTATCCGCTCTGGATCGACCCGCTCGTCCTGTTTTAAGACGTCAACAGCGCGCAGGGCATCGAACACTATCTTGTGCTCCACCGGCTCTTTGTTCTCTTTGAACAGCTCGTAATCGTTCCTGATATCCACTACTCCCCGGTTGCGCTGCTCGATGCCCAGACTGGCATAGCCCAGGTTTGAGAATAGCTCAGCCAGCCCCTGCGTTCCTTCCTTCGGTACGTTGGCGCCGGGAAGGATCACGACAGCAGGCACCTTTTTCCCGGATAACGGGACCCGGAGCAATCCCTCAACTGTATAGTCTTTGCTCGTAAAGGAGATGGTCTCAAGGGTATAGTTACTGCCGGATTCTGTTTTAAGGACATTTACATCTACTCTGCCCCTGTCCTCTGGATAGGCGAGAACGCCATCTTTCCTCACGCTCCACCGGTCGCTCCCTTCCGGCGTGAGGGAGTGAATAAGAACAAGAAGTAAAATAATACCCAGTGCAGCGGCGGTGATTTTTAGATTAAAAGCTGATCTTGTCCTTTTAGTTTCTTGTTTTACCTTAAGCTGGTTCTTCTTTTTGCTCATTTCTTCCTGTATATCAGTTCAGCCAGTTCAGCAACTCTTTTTCCAAGCGCTCTTCCCTCTTTCAATCCTGCCTCGTCAGAGCCTGCGGCTCCGTAGTGACCTCCTGTCTCGAACGGGTCGCCCACTACCGCCATGCCGCTTATGAGCATTGCCTGGAGTATGGAGATTATCGTGGTCTCCTTGCCTCCAGTCCTGTGTGCAGAGGTGGCAAATGCTGCGCCCACTTTATTCAATAGCTTCCTTCTTACTACCACGGATTCTTCAAAGAACTTTTTCAGCTCTGCAGCCATTGTCCCGAAGTACACAGGTGAGCCTGCTATAATGCCGTCAAATTCAGGAAGCTTGTTGATGTCAACCTCGCCTACCGGTTTGAGCGTCGGGTTCCCTTTACCTTCACGTACGCCCTCTGCTACCGCTTTCGCAAGCTTTTCGGTGTTACCGCCTTTTGAGTAATAGACTATCAGGATCTCGGACATAGAAAACACAATATTCTCTGAATCTATAAATATTTCGAAAATACAGGAAAAGACAAGAGAAAAGATAAAAGGATTAGCTCACGAGCTTGGGTGAGAAATACTTCTTGATGACCGTATCGCACTTACTGCACGTTATCATGAGCCAGTCGCCTACATCCTGTTTATCATAGTGGTCGAATATGGATGCACCGCAGCCCGGGCAGACATAATACTCTTTGAAATAGTAGTTGTAGAACTCAGGGCAGCGCTCAAGCCAGTTAATGGTCTGAAGTAGCCTTTCCAGATACCTCTGTTTTCCGCCTTCCGGCTTTTTCTGCATCTCTTCGCGCACATGCTCTTCCATGTGCTTGATATGGCTTTTACTATGCTTCCTTATCCTCTGGTAATCGCTGATGAACTGCCTCCCGCTCTCAAGGTATTTCAGGTAGCCCATTTTGGTGGCTCTGCCCTCGTACTTCAGCGTCCGCAGGAAGTACTCGCTCATCAGGTCTTCCATTATGTCCGCGCATTCGGTGCAGATATTATAGCCCTCGAAGTTTTTTGAGTCCTGGTCACCCTTGCATATCCTGCAGGTCTCCATCCCATCACCTTATCTGTACGGGCTTGGTAGCCTCGCGTGTGAACATTATCGGGTACAGGTTAAGCACTGAGAGGAGATCTCCTTTTTTTATCTCGCCTGATTCCTGCCCCAGTACATATGCTGTATTTATGACGCGGTCTGTCTCCACGGGTGCAGGACCGTCCCTGGCTCCCACTTTTATGA